>JADLCD010000047.1 GCA_020847395.1 Chitinophagaceae bacterium | reverse complement strand
TTATCTTAAAAAGTTCATCATTGATGGAGAAAAACCGGTTGCGTAAAAGTTTTTCAGCCATAAATGCTTTTATAACACGCAAGCCGCCGAGTGTTTCATCAAGAATAGATAATCCTTCACCCAATTTAATAGCAGCCTCCTGCGATTGTTTTTTTAATTTTCTGCTTATCCGCCCTATTAAAAAACCGGTAACCGGCAACAGGATTAATAAAAACAGCGACAGGGTTGGTGAAATGATGATAAGAAAAACAAGATAGCCAATTACAGTTATGGGGTCTTTAATCAAACCTTCCATTGTTCCTACCACCGAGCTTTCAATTTCACTGATATCATTTGTCATTCTCGACATAATATCTCCTTTTCTTTTTTCAGTAAAATAACCTACCGGCAGTGATAATATTTTATCATAGAGGTCTGCCCTCAATTGTGTTACAACAGCGCTTCTTATAGGCGCTGATAATAAATTGGATAGATACAGAAACAAATTCTTTAATACAATTGCTGTTATTAAAAATCCACATATGGCTGTTAATGCCACTAATCTTCCTGCAATACCACCCCTTGTTTCTATAATATGCAGCAGTACTTTGTTTATGTAGGCTATTACTTTATTATCACTTAATATCTGGTTGCTGGGCGCTTCCGATCGAAATATAAGGTCGAAAAAAGGCGTAAGCATGGCAATAGAAACTACGCCGAAAACGGTTGCCAGCAGGGTGAAAACAAAATATAATAACAGCTTATCTGAATATTTGCCTATATAGCTGAAAATCCTCGAAAACTTCTTCATTTGTGTTTATCGTAAATTAAACGGCAAAGTAACTAAATTTACGGCCATAAAACCTGGATGATATGATAGAAGGAAAACGACAGAAGCAGGTAGCAGGGCTTTTGTATGAAGAATTTAACGAAATATTTCAGCGATTGGGGCTTGGTATGATAAACGGAGGTATGGTTTCCATATCATCCGTAAAAGTAACGCCCGACTTGCTGGAAGCAAGAATTTACCTGAGCTTTTTCCAGATTAAAGACGCAGAAGTTGCAATGAAAAAGATAGAAGACAGGCAGTGGGAAATAAAGAAAGCGCTTACAGACAGGGTGAAACACCAACTGCGCCGTATACCCGAACTTAAATTTTTTGCAGACGATACACTTGAACATGTTTTCAAAATGGAAGAATTGTTTAAGAAGATAAAAGAAGATGACGAGAAAAAAAAAGAATAAGGAACAAGGTATAAGGTTGAGGGTATAAGGTGAGTATAGCTTCTTCCCTATACCCTACACCATAAACCTACACCCTATACCTTACACCCCACACCATAAATCACACACACTTGTACCTCAACTTTGCCTGGCGTTATTTTAAAGCGAAAAAATCTACCAATGCTATAAATATTATTGCGTGGGTAAGTGTGGTGGCTATAGCGTTTGCCACAACGGCCTTGCTGGTGTTATGGAGCGCCTTTAATGGTTTTGAAGGCCTGGTAAAATCATTGTACAATACTTTTTATACTGATGTAAAAATATCTGCAACCTTAGGAAAAACAATTGAACTTACGCCGGAGCAAATTGCATTACTTAAAAAAATGGATGGCGTTAAAGCATTATCATTAACGGCAGAAGAAAAGGCTTTGTTGCAAAACGAAGATTACACAGCTATTGTTGATTTAAAAGGAGTTGATTCAAACTACACACATACTACCAGTATTGAGCAGGGAATTGTAAGAGGAAAATATTTTTTAGGTGATGCCGGCAACCCGGGCGCTGTACTTGGTGTGGGTATTGAAAATGCTGTGGCTGTATTGAGCGACAGAAGCGTTGGTAGTTTGGCTATCTATCTTCCTGTTAAAGGGGCAACAAATATCAGCGACCCTTTGTCTGCTTTTAATGAAGGACATATTATGCCCACCGGTGCATTTGCGATACAGCAGGAATTTGATAATAAATATGTGCTGACAAATATTGATTTTGTAAAAAAAGCAATGAAGTTCAGGGATAATGAATATTCATCCGCGGAAATAGCCGTTACAAAACCCGGTGAAGAAAATACAGTTAAGAGAAAAATACAGCAACTGTTGGGAAAAAAATACCAGGTGCAAACAAAACAGGAACAAAACAGCAGTCTTTATACTGTTATGCGCATGGAAAAATATATTATTTACGGCATATTTATTTTGGTACTTATTATAGCCTCTTTCAATATGGTGGGTGCGTTGAGTATGCTCGTATTGGAAAAACAAAAGGATATACAGATACTGCAATCAATGGGTGCAGATAAAAGCTGGATACAAAAAATATTTTTGAGTGAAGGTATATTGCTGGCATTTATTGGTGTTTTTTCAGGCATGTTACTTGCTTTGCTGCTTGTGTTTTTACAGTTGAATTTTAAAATGATACCATTGGAAGGAGCGTCGTTTATTATTGACTATTACCCCGTTAAACTGGTATTTACAGATTTTGTAATTGTTGCCATTACAGTTTTTCTTATTGTTGCGATTGCTTCATGGTTTCCTGCCAGGCGTGCTGCCCAACAACCATTTGAATTAAGGAACTAAGCAGCCATACTGTCATAAAACCGGAATTTGTATGTAATTTGATTGATGGATTTGTTCCACTGAAATTTGATTTCTCTTTTATGAAAATATTATTCAGATACTTAAAGCCATTTAAATGGCTGGTTGCGCTGGTGCTTTTACTGGCAGCGATGAATACCGGTTTCTCACTTTTTGACCCTATTATTTTTGGTAAGCTTATTAATCTTGCAAACGCCCAACAGGTGTTGCCTGCGCCGGATAAACATTATGACTGGCACGACTATCTCTTTCTGAAAGAGAATTTCATTAATAAAAATGGAAAAGCCGATAGCCTGTATGGCGTAGTATGGCTTTTGCTTGCATCCATCACCATCGCTATGATAAGCAGGCTGGCAAAAAATTTCCAGGATTATTTTTTGAATGTAATCATACAAAAGTTTGGCGCAAAAGTTTTTACCGATGGATTGCAGCATGCCATGAAATTACCCTATCACCAGTTTGAAGACCAACGCAGTGGAGAAACACTTTCTGTGCTTACCAAAGTGAGGTCAGATGTGGAAAGGTTTATGATAAACTTCATCAACATTTTGTTTGGTGTTATAATAGGTATTGTATTCGTGTTTTTTTACGCGGCACTATATATCCACTGGAGCATTCCTATAACGTATGTTGTCGGCATTCTTTTATTAACGGTTATCACCAATTTCCTGAGTAAAAAAATTAAAATAATACAAAAAAACATTGTCGGACAAACAACCGCGCTTGCAGGCTCTACCACAGAATCACTTCGCAATATTGAGTTGGTCAAAAGTCTTGGTCTTACAACACAGGAAGTAGAACGTTTAAATAAGAATACGTACAAAATACTTGGACTTGAATTAACCAAAGTAAAACGAATACGAAGCATCAGCTTTATACAGGGTACATTTGTAAACACATTACGCCAGGTTATATTGTTTATTTTAATGTGGCTCATATTTGGCAGGCAGATGGATGCAGGGCAACTGGTAACAATGCAAATATTTTCTTTTTTTGTTTTTGGCCCTTTACAGGAAATTGGAAATATTATTCTTTCTTATCGTGAAGCAGAAGCATCATTGAATAATTTTGATGAGCTGATGAAGAAAACGCCTGAACTTGATCCACCAAATCCACAACACCTTGGCGATATTGAAACATTGTTTTTTCAGCAGGTTGACTTTAAACATAAAACCGCCTCGCAAAAGGCCATTAATAACATAAGTTTCAATGTTAAGGTTGGAGAGACTGTAGCATTTGTTGGCCCAAGCGGAAGTGGTAAATCTACTTTAATGAAATTGCTGGTAGGGCTATACAGACCGGAGCAGGGGAAAATATTATATAACGGGCTTGATGAAACAAAAATCCGTTTTGACGATTTGAGAAAACAAATCGGTTTTGTAACACAGGATACTAATCTTTTTAGTGGAACGATTAAAGAAAACCTGTTGTTTGTAAATCCTACTGCAACCGTTGAGGAGGTAATGGATGCTTTGCAAAAAGCATCCTGCCAGAATTTATTGGCGAGAGCTGAAAAAGGACTGGATACTATGATAGGAGAAGGCGGATTAAAACTTTCCGGTGGAGAAAAGCAACGTTTATCTATTGCAAGAGCATTATTAAGAAAACCCAGGCTGTTATTGTTTGATGAAGCAACATCCGCCCTGGATTCTTTAACAGAAGAAGAAATTACAGATACCATTCGGGAGATTTCATCTACAGGTTCACAAATAACTATTCTCATTGCACACAGGCTATCAACAATTATGCATGCAGACAGAATTTATGTGCTTGAAAAAGGTGATATAGTAGAGACAGGTACACATGAAAAACTCCTCAACGAAAAAGGATTGTATTATGCAATGTGGCGCCAACAAATAGGAGAAAGAAAGAAGGGAGAAACGGCTTACAGTACAATAAACAATAATTAACCCTATGTATTATCTGCAATAAATCGGATATAATCATCAGCCTGTGTCTCAAACCAGTTAATCTCTGTATCTTTTCTAAACCATGTCATCTGCCTTTTGGCATAATTTCTTGTATTCTTTTTAATGTTATCTGCTGCTTCATTTAATGTAACCTTACCATCTATATAGTCAAACAGTTCTTTATATCCCACGGTTTGCAAGGCATTGATATAACGATAATCTGTAAGCGATTGTGCTTCTTCCGGCAGGCCGGCTTCCATCATCATATCTACCCGTTTATTTATCTGGTCATAAAGCACTTCGCGGGGAATATCAATACCAAGCTTTATTATATTAAACGGTCGCTGCTTTTTTTTAATAGTATACCATTCAAAAACCGATTTGCCTGTTGATAATTTTACTTCTAATGCCCTGAGCATACGCTGGGGATTTAATATTTCTCCCTGCGCATAAAACAAAGGGTCGTGCGCTTTAATCATTTCCTGTAACCAGTCAAAGCCTTTATTGCTATACTCATTGCGAAGCGTTGCACGAACAGATTCATCAATACCAGGCATATCATCCATACCTTCACAAAATGCTTTAATATATAAACCGGTGCCTCCAACCATTACAGCATAATCTTTCTCAGCGAAAATTTCTTCAACCGCAGCCAACGCGTAATTTTCAAAAACCGCTGCATTTATTTCTTCATGTATGGAGTGTGTATTAATAAAATAATGCTTGATGCGTTGCAGCTCTTTTTCATCCGGCTTTGCAACGCCAATATTCAATTCTTTATAACATTGCCGTGAATCTGCTGATATAATACTTGTTTTAAAATAATCAGCAAGTAGCAGGGAAAGCTTTGTTTTACCTGAAGCAGTTGGCCCAACAATTACAATGCAAGTTTTTTTATCCGGCATGAAATATGATTACCCTCCCAATTTTGTTATACAATAAAGAAACATACCATTTACGCAAATTTATATAACCTGCTATTGCACAGCCCATTTCTTTTAATTATATTAGTCGTCAATTCGTACCACCTACTGTATTACCCTTGTATGCTCCGTTACCAAAGTTCGTTTCAGCACCTGCCACATCCATCTCTTATGTAATGTAAGTTCCTGGTTGAAGTATACAACAAACTGACCGGTCACCTAATGTTGATATCCCAACAGAATTTACACCTGCCTTCACCTGACATGCATAGCATGATGTTTATTGCTATGCCATAAAGTGTCATGTCAATTAAAAATGTCTTTCGCGTTGTTGGGAAACGCGAGGCGGGAAACGAACGTTTATGTCTCCCAATTTATCGTTTAACACAGTAATAATAGTTGCGCCTGGTATAAACATCAATACATCATTTTTCTAAATACGTTATCATGAAAAGTAAAAGAACTACAAGGGCAAAAACTGAAAAGGCTAAACCAAAGCCTAAGTCTACAAAAAAAACGATTGCAGCTTCACGAACAAAGAAAACGATTGCAGCTTCGCGAACAAAAAAATCTTTAAAAACTTTGCCGGACATTACAAAGATGACGCCCGGCACAAACAGGCTGCTGACATCGCTTGAAAAAACATCTTTCCGTAATAAAAAAACCTTACAGGCTACTATAAGGAAAGGCAATTTTAAACCTGTAGAACTGGCTCCGGCTTTTAGCCAGGTATACAAAAAATCTCACCAGGATGCTGTTACGTTAGCAGAGTCGTATGCTATTAATCTACCCGATCATCAACAACACCGGGAATTATTCCAGGGAGCGGTTCATCTTAAAAAAGACGAAAGAAAAGCATTAATAACAGGTTACCGTAAAGCCGGGCAGGCAAGAGGTGTTGTGCATGCCATAAGCCAGTTGCCGAGGGGTTATGGCCGCGTGCTTATGAAAGATTTTGTAGGCGATAAAAAAAATATTGATAAATCTGCTGTTGATGAAGTATTGTTTTGGCTAAGAGACGCGGGGCTTGAATTACAACGGCTGAAAGCACAGGGCAAAAAAACAATTACGCCGCAGCATGAAGATATGGATGACGCGGTGGTTGAATTTTTTGAAGATTTGGCTGATGATATTGTTAACGCGATAAATGCTGTGGTTGATGCAATTGTTGATGCGGTTGAAACACTTGCAGCAGCAATTGTTGATGTAGTAAACTGGGCAGCCGATGCAGTGGCAGGCCTGGTTGAAGCGTTGATTGCCGCCGGCAAAACCATCTTCGACCTTATTTCTGCTGCACTTGAAACCGGTTATGAATTGGTGAAGAAAATAATAGCAGGCATAACAGCTATTGGCAAAGCAATGTTTGAAGTGCTGGATGCCGCCGTTAATTTAGTAAAAGATGCATTCATCACTGTGTTGCGTGCTGTAGACCAGTTAGGCCGGCAGTTAATAGAATTTGTATCATGGTTGGCAACAAAAACTTTTGATGTTATTAAAAAAGCCGTTGAAGCATTAATTGAAATTGGTAAGAGCATAGGTAATATTCTTGAAAAAGCGCTTGAATTTGGTTTAACGCTTGTAAAAAGTTTTGTACAGGCTTTATTTGAAATTGGCAAAACCATTGGCGAAATTTTGATAACAGCTATTACCCGTCCATCTGCTTTGTTTGATACCATCATCCGCTCATTTATAGATTTGGGTAAAACACTGGGCAACATAATTGACAATGTGGTGAGCGCAGGTATTAATCTTGTACGCGAAGTGGTGAGTGCCGCGGTTCGTATTGGCACAGCGATTATTGAATTTACAAAATACCTTGCTACTGCAGCAATAGATGTTGCTACAAAAGTGCTTGACGGGCTTTTACAGGCAGGGCGTACTTTGTTTGAAGTAATTGAAACCATTGCTACGCATGCGCTGAGTGCAATAAAGAAAGTAGTGCAGGCTTTCTTTAATCTTGGTAAAACAATGCTTAACCTGGTTAAAGATGTATTCAATATTGCATTGAACCTTTTAAAGCAGGTGTTGAAAGCAGCATTTGAATTAGGAAAAACAATACTTGAATTTACAAGAACGCTGGTAGAATTTACGTACAGAACAGCAGCACGTTTAATTGATGCGGCATTGCAAATTGGTAAAACTGTTGCTGAAATACTGGAAACTGTAGTTGGAACAACGTACTATATATTCCGCAAAGTAGTTAATGGAATATTACAGGCACTGGGCCCGGTAGGCGAAGTGCTCGACTGGCTGATAAGCCGTAGTGAAGATTTAGCTTCAGCATTATGGAGAGAAGCTATTTTAGCCTGCAGGTTTGTGAAAAAGAGCATCTCAGAAGTGTTAACATGGGCGGCTCAGCAAACAAACGCTGTATTTGAAAAAATTATTCAACTGGTGGAAAATGTTGGCGCTGCCATTACTGAAGTAATTGATTGGGCAATCACAATCGGCGATGAAATGCTTGAGCAACTCGCCGGCATGTGGGAACGCCTCGGCAATTCAATTGTATATGCGTTGAATTATCTTGAAAAAGATTTTATACCGGGCGTAGCAAAATTTGTAAAGGGCGCATTGAATGCCGGGTTTAAACTGGCCAAACTGGTTGTATGGACGGTAGGTAAAGCATTTGAAGTAGTGCTTGAAGTGGTGCGTGGCGCATTTGAAGCAGGCATTACTTTGGCAGAGTTGATAGTGGAAACAGCTATTCATCCGGACCAGGCAATGAATAATTTGCTGAAAGCAGCACGGCAATTAGGGCAAACTATGAACCAGGTTGTTCAGGCGGTGGTTGATGCAGGTGAAGAATTCCTGGATGAGTTTATCCGCTCAATGGTTTCTATTGGCGAAGATTTAGTAGCTATGTTAGAAGGTATACTGGAGATTGCCGGAGGTTTATTAGATACAGTGATATTTATACTGATGGAGTTGTTGAATTCATTCCGCAGGCTTACCGCTGCTGAAAGGGCTGATGCTACGCTCATATTCGGAGATATCATTGATTTTGATACCGTATATATTGCCACAGAAAGTCCTACCAACAGCATCATCTTCGGCATACAGGATTTCTTTACGGGCAATCCGCAATCAAGAGCATTTGTTACAGGCAACCTTATAAATTTTGATGCTGATGATGGCCCGATACGCAGGTCATCTTTAATACATGAGATGACACATGTTTGGCAGAATCAAAATGTTGGGCCTGTTTATATGGCACACGCTCTTGTGAGCCAGGGTGGTGCAGGATATAATTATGGGTATACCGAAGGGGCATCAATTAGTATACCTAATGGCGATTATGCAGGCAATGCTATAACCGATGCTTCAGGACGTATAGACGGACAGGGCGGTGAAGCGGCGCTTGATGCGGCGGATGGTGATTTCATGTCGTTCAATCCTGAACAACAGGGACAAATAACCATGCATTATTTTGTAAGAAGATATTTACAGATGCGCCCGGCGGCAGAATATGAAGCATGGCAACCTTATGTAGATTATGTACAGGAAAACAGGCCGGATGCAGCGTAATAAAAACAGGAATTTACTATTGGTTTATCCGGCAGACATGCGCCTTGCAGGCGAGTGTTTGTCGGAGGCCTATAGCCTGCTGCAGATACGTGCAACATGTGTAGAATATAGCGGACGCCCGCCTGCGACAGCGTTCTACAATAATTTTTTATCAGCAGATACAGATGCGGTATTAGTAGTGGGTAAAAAATCGTATGCACCTTCTACTGTATTACCAGGCCCGTTTCTTTATACACAGGGGAAAAAGATACCTGCGGCATGGCTTCCCTTACAAAAAGAAGCAGATGTTTTTCCGTTTATACAAACATTAAAAAAAGTACACCGGCGAAAAAAAAGTACACCGGGCATGGCCTTACTGGCGCAATGGCATCCGCAATACTTAAGGCTTACACAGCGCATGAGCGACCTCCTGGAAGATAAAATTCCGGTATTCAAATGGACCGGCGATATTATTACCAGGGAAGATGTAGTACATGCATTAGGCTCCGGGCTGGGCATGGGGATTTATTTTGGTCATGGCCGTTCCGTTGGTTGGGTTGGATATTATGGCATGCGCTCTCATCATTTTGAAAGCTTTGAAGGCAATCCGTTGGGTTGCATGCTATCTTTATGCTGCAAAACGGCAAGCCGTAAACGAACAGGGCTTTCCTACGCAGAATCGCTTCCTTTAATGGGTGTGTCAGCGGCGGCATTTGGTGCAGTGCGTGAAACAAGGCACACAGATAATATGAAGTGGGCAATAAGAATTTGTACTGCTATAAATGAAGGTATAGATAACCTGGGCGATTTACTCATACACGCTGAGCCACCCAATATTGAAGCAGTTGAGCATTACAGAATTATTGGCGACCCGTTTGCGCCGTTATATTCAGATGCAGGAAGCATAAAGAAAGCAAAAGCGGTGGAGGTGTTTGGATAGAGAGAGTAGTAAGGAGTAAGAAGTAAGTAGTGAGAGTAGGAAGGGGTAAGTAGCAAGAAGGCGGTGTCTTTTTTTGAAACACTTTGTATGTCTAATGGCTAATCGCTGACGGCTCATAGCCCATCGCTGACAGCTTAAAACAATAATAATGGAACAAAATGAAATAATTGCACAACTACGTACAACACTATACGATGTAAAGCCGCAAATATCAGCCGCGATTGCTAATGCTGATAATTTTCGTGATGATTGGGGATTGGATTCATTAGAGCTGGTGGAATTTGTTGCGCGAATAGAACAATCTTTTAAAATTCTTATACCCGATAAAGATTTGAAAGAACTGTATTCATTGAATGCAACTGCCACATACCTGCGCAGCAAAATGATAGCGGCATGAGCGATATCGTAATCACCGGTGTTGGTGTAGTTTCCCCTTTAGGTATAGGAATTGATATTCTCTGGAATAATTTGCTGGCAAACAAAACTTCGCTGCAACATTTTAATGATCTTGAAGCGCAGGGATACAGGAATACATATGCATGCAGGGTAACAGATTTTGAAGCACCGCTGGTTACCCGTGGAACGCATATGGCGCTTGAAGCAACAAAACAGGCAATAGCTCAGTCGAACATACAGCTTCCCAAAAATACCGGTGTTTTTTTAGGCAGTACATTAGGTGAAAGTATGGCGTATGAAATGGCTGCGGAAGGTGAGCACATTAATCCTGAGGCATATAATACTTTTTCACTTGCTAAAGCAATAGCCAATACCTGGCAACTTACCGGGCCAATACAGGCATTATCTACCGCATGCACGGCAGGCAACTATGCCGTTGGCGCCGCAATGTGTTCATTACAAAGAGGAGATATTGATATTGCCATTGCCGGTGGTGCGGAACCTTTTTCAAGAATAGCAATGGTGGGTTTTACAAGATCGAGAGCGATGGCAACAGATGGTTGCAAACCTTTTGATGCCAACAGAACCGGTATGGTATTAGGTGAAGGCGCAGCTATATTTATTTTAGAAAGATTGGATGATGCAATAAAACGTGGAGCTACACCTTTAGCATCTGTATATGCATTAGGGCTGAGTTGTGATGCCTATCATCCCACATCTCCACATCCTGATGGCAGGGGCTTAACCAATGCGATGAATGCGGCGTTCAAAAAAGCAAACATCCACGCAGATGACATTGACTGGGTAAATATACATGGCAGCGGTACAAGAGTATCGGATGCAGCGGAATCCATCGCTTTAAAAAATATTTTCAAAAACAATATGCCTTTACTAAGCGGTAGCAAAGGCGCTATAGGACATGCTTTGGGTGCAGCCTCCGCGCTTGAATTAGCGGTATGTGTAAAAGGTATTGCAACTCAAACCATTCCTCCCACACCTGGTTATACAACACGGGATGCAGATATTGCGCTGGATTGTACTACCCAACCCGTTCAAAAAAAAATTAAATGGGTTATAAATAACGCATCAGCATTTGGAGGACTCAATGCATCTTTATTGCTTGGCTCCTGCATACATTAAATTTGAATGATGATTTGCCACGTACATATAGGAGCGCTACAGGAAAAAGAAGCAATGCCGGCTATTATAGCAACATTGGAAACAACATTTGGTAAACCCGCAAAGCCGGATGCAACGGGACTGTATGTAATATCAAATCATATCGGCACTAATGCTTCTTTGGCATTCTGGAAAGATGTAATTAAAAACGGACCGGCATTTGCCAATCCTGAATTATTTCCGTGGACATTAGCCAACAGCGTATGCGGATATATAGCCCGGCATTTCGGAATTACCGGGCCTAATTATACATACACCTGCCCGCCTGATGCCGAAGTATATATTGATGAAGTTTTAAAACAGGCTAAAGAAGACCAGGAAAAATCAGGGCTGGATGAGCCCTGGATTGTAGTTGTTCATTAACCCGGTAACAATGTATTTATATTTCTTCCCCTGTTCCTTCTGTTCCTTCTGTTCCCTCTTCTTCCTCCCCACTTTCTTCCCCTTCATCATCGCCTTCTGTTCCAAATCCTTCTGCCACCTTGGTGAGGTCATATTTTTCTTCCACGTCAACAAAGCGGTCACCCAAAACACTTTTGGTTCCATACTGACTTGGAGCTATACCTTCGGTACGTACGGTAGCCGGGTAACTTATTTTAGGATTTTCGTCTTTAGAAACGTTAATCAATTCAATTAAAAATCCCCAGTTGCGGCTGAAGTCGTATAGATACATGAACTTCTCATTTGGGTTTTTTATCTCGGAGCCGATAGTGGTATCAGCCATTATTAAAGGAGTAACTTTATATGCCTTATCATATTTTTCCACACTTATCTCGCGGCCCTTTTGCCAGTTATCATTACTGCGAAAAAAAGTAGCCTGGTGTTTATTGTCAAATTCAAAACTTTTCAATATAGCAAAATGAAAGTCCAGAAAAGACTGGGTATGCTTTATGGCGATGTCCCTGTAAATGCTGTCATCCTCCTCAAAATATACCCTGAATTTTAAAATTGCCATGTGTAATTTTTAGGTGTTGATTATGTTTTAAGATATCAAATATACGGTAAATATAATGAGTTGATTTATCATGAGGTGCATTTCAAATTTTCGCTTCATACGCGTCATCCCGGTCGGTGAGATACCGACCGGTAGCGGGTTTTACAGGTGGGTGCCTGCCTGTCCGGTAGGCAGGTCACCACCCACCTGCGAAAAATCTCATTCTTCAAAGCTTACGAGACTGCTTCACCCGCCGCGATATGCGTTCAATTCAATA
>JADLCD010000046.1 GCA_020847395.1 Chitinophagaceae bacterium | reverse complement strand
GATTTCAATTCCACTATTGGTTCGATTAAGAGGCAATATCTGTAATAAGAACAAAAGCGGCTACAGCTATTTCAATTCCACTATTGGTTCGATTAAGAGTTTTTAACGCTTTCGAAAAAACCGCAAATAACGGATTTCAATTCCACTATTGGTTCGATTAAGAGATAAAGCCGGGCAAGATTGCCCGGCTTTTTTCGTTTAATTTCAATTCCACTATTGGTTCGATTAAGAGATGATTCAGCAGCGTTCAATGAACAATTTGAGTAATTTCAATTCCACTATTGGTTCGATTAAGAGTTCTTAAAGATTCGATAACAGGTGTTACGGTTCCCTGATTTCAATTCCACTATTGGTTCGATTAAGAGTCACCAGCCACACGAGAAGGCATATATTTATACTATTTCAATTCCACTATTGGTTCGATTAAGAGCTTCTCTGTTTTTTCAAATGATACTACCCATACCCAATTTCAATTCCACTATTGGTTCGATTAAGAGTGATTTCAGGGCAAATATGGAATTTGCGATGATATATTTCAATTCCACTATTGGTTCGATTAAGAGACAACACATGCACTACATAAGTCTTCTTCCACCCAGATTTCAATTCCACTATTGGTTCGATTAAGAGATCTAAAAATGAAGCATCTTCAACTTTAACTACTGAATTTCAATTCCACTATTGGTTCGATTAAGAGTCTGCTCTAACCAACTAAGCTAATCCCCCATTTAGATTTCAATTCCACTATTGGTTCGATTAAGAGGGTCTTAAAGTCGCTTAATATTCTTTCTCTTAATCTATTTCAATTCCACTATTGGTTCGATTAAGAGAGAAATAAGGCAGGCGTTGTGGTTAAAGGCGTTGCGCATTTCAATTCCACTATTGGTTCGATTAAGAGTCCAAAGCATCACTGTAGTGTGTAGATTCATCTGCATTTCAATTCCACTATTGGTTCGATTAAGAGAAACATTATCGTGCTTATAGTAGGACTGTTGATATATTTCAATTCCACTATTGGTTCGATTAAGAGCCGCCTCTTCGACGACAAAAAATAGCCTGTTATCAAGGCTTTATAATTTCAAAAATACTGATTTTGATTAAAAAAAGTTGTCGATGCCCAGTGGTATGATTTACCTAAGGCATCGACAACCTGTTAAAACACTTACCCGGCATAGGTTATACGTATTTTACCATTATGTCAAAGACCTTTTGCGCGGATTTTTACCGCCACCGACGACTACAAAAATGTATCCAGCTCATTTTTCTCCTTACCTACAATTTCTTTTTCCAGCCATTTCGCGTCCCTGCTTTTAAAAATAATTATACTATCTTCTTCTATATTCATTATTTCTTTTGCTCTGTATTGCAACTCTTTTAATTTCACTTCCGTAATATCTCCTTCAAATACACTATTCTGTATCCAGTTAAGATATTGCCTGCATAGTTTCAGCATTTTGCCTACCCGCTTTTCGCCTATATCGTACACCAGGATTACATACATGGGTGTAAGATAGTAAAATGGTAAGATAGTAAGATAGTAAAATGGTAAGATGTTGGTACTCCTGCTCTCTTACCTGTGTTACAACCTTAGGGCCTTACTCTTTCCCCGGTCGTAATTTATACTTTATGGTAGTTACTATAGCAAGAATTTCTGTAATTTCTTTATGCAGGGGTTGTATCGTTTTGCCTGCTGCAAGCAATGACTCCTAAGCAATTCAAGCCAAAATTGTGTTTCATCCGCTTCCTCTGTTACAATACATATTTTACTATAAAACTCTGCCCGCGATCTTCCCCGACAAGCAGCTCTGTAATTTGCAGCAACAGATGTTGCCGAACGCAAGAGCTGTTTTCCAAGAATGTAAGTAGCTCCCGTTTTTTGCAGGTTTTTATAAAACAGGATAATGCTAACTGCAAATTGTTTGGTTCGGTCACGCATTTGAGTATTAAACTCTTGGTTTGTCAATTGTTTCATATTGTGTTTTTTAGGTTTTAAGCGTATCGTAGTAAAATGATAGAAGATTAACGACCGTATAACGTGTAAGATATGTAAAATAGTAAGATGTTTGTCTTCTTACAGTCTTACTGTCTTACTGTCTTACGGTCTTACTGTCTTACTGTCTTACTGCCTTACGGTCTTACGATCTTACTGTCTTACGGTCTTACGATCTTACCATCTCACCACCAGGCTTTAAAAGGTTTATATTCTTCCATATTCAACATGTGTTTGGTTAGTTTGTAACACTCCAGCTTTACAAGGTGTTTGTAACTTACACTCCTGTTTAACGACCGGTGTTTAATGGTTTCATTCAGCCTTTCTTCAAATGCCCGCACAAATGTTTTGCGACCTGCTTCTTTTAATACCACGCTGTTTACCTGCACATCAAAATCCTTGGACTGAATTTCTTTTTTATTCAACACTTTAAAAATAGTCCTGTCTACCAGAATAGGTTTAAAAATTTCAGCCAAATCTAACGCCAATGAATACCTGCGGTAGCCTGGTTCGTGTAAAAAGCTGATGGTAGGATTAAGCTGTGTGTGATAAATCTGCCCGAGGCACAAGGTATAGCACATCATATTGCCGAATGATATCAGCGCGTTCACTTCATTGGTTGGCGGCTGCTTACTGCGGCCATTCATGGCAAAATCATTCAGTATAATATCAAAGGCGTCGTAATAGGTCTGCCTGATATTTCCTTCAATGCCCATCAGGGTATCAATATCTTTACAGGGAGCAACACTCTCACTAAATTTTTCAATAATCTCAATGCACAACTGTAAATCCTTTCCTCGTGATTGATAGTAGCGCAGGTTTTTAAGTATATTGAATGCTGCACCTTCCACAAATTTCCTGGCAACAATCATGCGCTTGCCGGTATTGCTATATTGTTTGGTTTGTTCAATCTGCATTTTGCCCGCCAGCAAATAATCCTTCGGCATAAAGCTGCCGGTATAATGTTCGTAATAATCAAAAAAATGAACGGCTATTTGTTCTTTTCCTAAAAAATTATACAAAGCGCTGTTGGCATCTAAAGCGCCAAAACAATATAAATCGCTAACTCCTTCTACCGGAATATATTTCGGCGGTAATTCATTCCCTTCCTCATCTACAGGTGTAAATTTCAGGGTATTGTCTTTGCGGCTAAGCCGACCAGGGTTAAATAGGTAATAGGTTTTTTTCATTTGTCTGAACCGGGATGATGAAGATTAATAGATTTTTGTGATGCGGGATAATTGGGATGTTTTTTATTGGTAAGCCTTTTATATTCCAGGCTATTAGCGCCAAAATTTATCAGCATGCCAATTTCCAGGTTGTAAGCTTCAAGGTAATTTAACGCCTGGGCCAGATGAACATCTTCTAACCTGATAATCGCTTTCAGTTCTACGCTTATGATATTTTCTATCAAAAAATCCACCCTTCTTGTACCAATATGTATCTCGTCATAAAATATGGGCATCTCAAATTCCCTTGCGAAATTCAGTTTATGCTTTCGCATTTCTATTTCTAATGCCCTTTGGTATATTACCTCCTGAAAGCCGTTACCTAAGGTGTTGTGTACCTTAAAGGCGCAACCGATTATATTTTTGGTAATATCTTCGTATTTCATAATTGTTTTGTGTCGTCGGCAAAAGCCTGATGAAAATTATATTTGGAATGTTGGATAATATCGCTGCTTTTAAAAAAGGGAATGCTAAAAATTTCGAACATATCCATTTAATCCCTTCATCCCATAAATTCCGGTTCAGATATTGTCCCCTTCAGCCTTCATCCACATAACATAGTTCGTAATAGCTGCAGGATTTACAAATCTTTGCATTAATCACGGGTGGGCATTGGCTTGATTGCTTCAGTTGCAAAATATCATTAATGGTTTTATGTATTTGTGTAATATCATCTTCCTTTAATGCTATATGATCAGTATGGCGTAATAAAGGATATTCCAGCGTGGCGGTTGCGCCCTCAATACCATTCAGTTTTAACAGCCAGAGATAAAATTTCACCTGCCATTCGTGCGCTTTTTCTATCTTATCGCTGCGTTTGGTTTCGTGAATAATATTTTGCTGGGCATCGTAAAAATCAATTTTCCCAAACAGGCTAATATTATCATACACAGCTTCAATGGATAGTTCTGAATGTTTTTCATTGCGTTGTGGGTAGCTGGTTTCATGCAGCATTTTGCCATCATATACCGTATCGCTGGTATGTTCCATATTGATGCCGTTGGTAAACAACCATAGTTTGCGTTTGCAAACATAATAATAGTTGATGTGGGTGGCATTGATGGTCATGGCGCGTTTTTATCAGAGGATTGAAGCGACTCCGCCGCTTCAATCCTGCTTATGTAATTTAAGGTATATTATTTCCCGCACATGTTTTTCATAAGCCGCGTTTTTAAAAGCAAGCCATTTATCCCGGTAATCAGAATTATGTATATACCGGTTGAAATGTGCAAAAGGCTTGCGCCTGTTTAAAATATCAAGCAGCGTATTTTGCATTTTGTTATTATTTAACTGCCCGGCAAAGCCTTCCATAATGCGGAATGATTCTGACGAATCCATTGGTTCAAAGCTCAGCACATTTTGCCATTGCAGGTATTTAGGTGCAAATTCTTCCCCTGTCATGTCTTCCCATTCTTCTATATCAATGCTTGCAGGATAATCTTCTAATTCAAGCGTATCCATATTAAGATGACATATCTGCCCGAATGAAATGTGTTGCGCAATACCGCTTACCAATGCTTCATATTTCTCCGGAATTTTAATTACATCATCCTTGCTTTCTACTTCCGGCAAAATTTCTGACTCTAAAAAAGCCAGTATTCGTTCCAGTTTTTCTTTATCATCTCTAACCGCAGAAAGGATGGGTAGAATTTGATTAAGAAGACCATGTTGCATACGTTTTTCATTTTTGTTTTTACATAAATTATTTTCCGCTGACACCAGATATTACAAGTCAAATCTATGTTTTACAACTGACTTTGGAAGATAAGACGGTAAGATACTTGCGCTTTTACGGTCTTGCTTTCCACAAAAGCCACCCGGTTAATATAGCCGAAGTAAAATTGTTACAACGTATGTATGATATTATGGAGAAAATGCGGCAGGTTGGTGATGGTAATATGCTCTTCAGCTTTATAAGTTTCTTCTCCATTCCCTATAATATATCCATGAGTAGCCCCGGTATCCTGCATGGATATTCGGAATCCCTTGCTTATCGCCGGACTGGAACCGTGCTTGATCTCAATCGCTGCTGTTACTTTGTTGTTTTTTTCGAGCAGTAAATCGCATTCCGCGCCTTGCTGCGTACGGTAAAACCAGGGTTCCGTACCGGCTGAAGCATTATTAATGATCTGCTCAATTACAAATCCTTCCCATGATGCCCCTGTTTGTATATGATGAATAAGCGCTTCATATGTATCCAGCCCCAGCAGGCTATGCAATAAACCACTATCTCTTATATATATTTGGGGCGACTTTACCAGCCGTTTATTCGTATTGCGGAACCAGGGGCGCAGTACCCGCAACATAAAAGCGCCTTCCAGGAAGCTGATATACCTCATAACTGTTGTTCTGCTGATATTCAGTGAGCGGGCCAGGCTTTCCGCATTTAAAATATTGCCCTGCGCCGTAGCCAGCATACGCCAGAAGCGTTCCATTACCTGCACATTTGTTTGTAAACCCAACAAGCCTAAATCCCGCTGAATATAAGTATTGATAAAATTGCGACGCCAGAGCCCGCTCGCTCTTACAGATGGCGCCAGGTAGGATAAAGGAAAGCCGCCACAAAGCCAAAGCTGTTGCAAATTGTCATATATACCATGTAAAACGTATTTCAAATATGCGATTTTCATGGAGAAATGGCAAGACCCGAAGAGGAGTAAGAAAGGTAAGATGGTAAAAGCAGCTCAGTTTTTTACACTCTTACGCTCTTACGCTCTTACAGTCTTACGTTCTTACGTTCTTACGTTCTTACGCTTCAATGCTGTTGGCCGGCACTTCTAATTGTTCAGCAAATTGCTGTATTTCCCTTTGGAGTATTTTCATCAGTATAAATTATTAGCAACAGACAAAATCTTTTGTTCGCTGATGTTCAGCCTGAGTTTCCACCTGCTTATATGTGTTCCTTTATTGTTACCTGCGGTGTCAAAAAGTGAATACCGTTCATTCACCTTAGTTAATGCATAAGCGATAAAATGCTCAGTGTTTTCTTTTTTAAACAGTTCAGCTAAATAGCCCATTCTTTTTATGGCAGAGATATTGTTAACAGCATTGCAATAAGTTATCAGTTTTGCAGCATCCAGCCTGGTTTTTACAAAAGCTCTTATCAATTCGTCAAATCCTCCGGAATATTCGGGCAGGTCAAAGCAGTCAACAATTGTTTTTTCTTTGTCGGTGATGCGGAACTGGTTATTGCCATAGCCCTGTTTTTCAATACCGATCATTTTGGTGCTTTTTACCTTTACGAATTTATAAGTAACCCCAAAAGCAATTGCCGTTTTTTTTTGCTTTGAGGTTTGTACAAAAAAGGTATTAGGAAATTGTTATGTAAGTCCATGTAAGTTTAAAGCGGTCCAATAAGCAATTACACCATCTTCGGCCAAAAAGTTACCGATAACATATTCGTTGCGGAAATTATGGCGGCAATACTTCCCCCGTTCAATAATATCTATCAACCCGTATTTGATAAGGGTACGAAGCTGTGGCATCCAATCGGTCAATTTCAGCCTGGTTCTTTCTGCAAAAGACTGGCCGGTAAAGATGTCTAATTCGTATTCATCTAAAAGCTTTAATAATGCATCAGGGGTTGATATTACCTTTTGTGGTATCATAATACAATATTAGAGTATTTTGATGATATAAAAGGTAATTTTTGGTATTTAGCTTAGTTGTGGGAAGCTGAACGATATTAACGGGGAGACGGCGAAAAATATTCAATGAAAGAAAACTGCAGTTACCCAAGTACATTTCCCGAATCCCATACTTCCTGTTCATCATACAATAGCCCTAACTTAGGATCATATTTTTTTGCAATCATCCAATAAGGTATTGAAATTAATTTTTGCTTTTTTGTTTCAAAGAAAAAATAATCCTTAATTAAATTTTGGTCATTTTCGGCTATTAGTTGAGCAAACTTATTTTTTCTGATTTGCACTTTTAATCGTTCAGCACCAATGAAATCAAAATCCGAAAGCCGCTCTTCATATTTCTGTTTATACGCAATAGGTAATACCTTAATACCATCAAATTGCTTGTAAAAATCGTCTTCATTGTGTTTTGAATATATCATGGGGGCAAGCTGATTAACTGAATTTCTCAGCAGATTATAAACATTGGTAAAAGTTCCAAAATCTTTTTCATTCCAATTTGGATAAACTATGTCAATGTAAGTTTGCAGTTTATCTTCTTTGATTATTGAATTATCTGTTTCAATAATTGATTCAAAGACTTCTATAGTCCGCTTTATTAGATCTTCAGGATAAATGTATTTGTCGGTTTTGTTTCTTTCTTTAAATATGACAACCGGCGAAATCCCTTTTATACGTTTCCTGTTTACACGACCAAAACGTTGTATTAAAGCATCAACCGGTGCAGGTTCAGAAAAAAGTACGTCATAATCAATATCCAAACTCACTTCGATTGCTTGTGTGCCTACTAATAATTGAATTGGCTCCTGTTCGTTGGCTTCGCCGATTTTTAAATCCTTTTCATGCGTAGTTCTGTCTTCGCCATTAAAAGCACTATGTAGTAAAACAGAATTTTTTACATAGGTTTTTAAAACCTTATAAACTTCCTGCGATTGTTTTACGGTATTACAAACAACCAATACTTTTTTGCCTGCTTGTAGCTCTTCAATAATTAAAGCAAGATTGTTTGCCAGCAAACCTTCTTTCAATACAATTCTATGGCGGTCAAAACTATCATACAATGCCTTTTCAGCTTTTAACTCTGAAAAATTACCCAATATCTTTTCAATTTCTTCCTTTAAAAAAGTGGGCAAAGTTGCTGTCATAATCATAACCTTAACCTGTAAATTCTTTACGGCATACTCAAGCAATACTATTATTTGTGCAAATACATCCGGTTGATAAGCATGTATTTCGTCAAATATAAAATTGGCCCCAACCCATTCAAACATACCCTGTTCAAATCCTTTTAAACCAAATAAATGTTTTAATAGCTGAAAAGGAGTAACAACTTTTAGCGGCGTATGCAGTGTTTTGAATTTATCCTTGATAGCATTAATTTTCTCTTTTTTTATTTCCTGTTCATATTGAGCATTGTCAAAATAATCGTATAGGTAATCGCTCAGCTTTCCGTGCAACATTCCTACTTTTTTTTTGCCAATTCCAGTTTCATCATGGCTTAAACGTTCATACATGGCATTGATAGAAGCGGTAAAAGGCAATACATAAAAGCACCTTCCCTGCCCGGATTGTTTCAACTGGTTTTGCAACCAAAGCATGGCCGATTCTGTTTTGCCTGAACCGGTTGGTGCAGTTAAAATAACATTGCCAATCGCCAGCCCACATTGCAATTGATGTTTATAAAAATCATAATTTGATGCAAGTAAAGCATTTCTTTTATTACTTAAAAAGAGAAAGTTTTCCTGCCTGATTTTTTCAATATTTTTTAATTGAGCAGATCCCAAATGATCGCAATGTTTTAATGCCCCGAACAGTAATAGAAAAAATAAATAATCCTCGTTTGTAATATTAATTCTGCCTGTCTTTACTTTATTCAAGTATGGAAGCACAATTTTTTGTGGATGGAAAACCGAAATGTTTTTTAGTGTGATTGTAAATTCTTCCTCTAAAATCTTTAAAACACTATTGCAATCTACCTTTTTAAACTCTTCTTCAAACTTCAGTTTTTCTTCTTCTTCAAAGTCAAAGCCTGATGCAGTATTATTTTGGTAAGCAGATAAATAGCGTTGGTGCAGTTGCTCAAAATCTTTATGATGTCCGGCTATTATTAAATGCAATAAAGATTTTAATTCAACGTCAACAGGCAAAGACTCTATAAATGACAAAGAAAATAGTTCATGCCGTTGGCTATACCATTGGTTCGGCAGCCCTTTAAGTAGCTTTTGAAATTCTTTGTGCGCTTTACCTAAATCATGAAATACTATTGCTTGGTAAAGCAATTCCCAAAAATCAAAATTTTTGTATTTAATTGAATGAACCTGCGGGAAGCATTCCTTTAGAAATCTATAAATCAACAGGCAATCATCAATATGTATTTTTAAGGAAAGCTTAGGCTCGGATTTTGCTAATAGTTCCATGAAAATTTTCGGATGATTTTATAAATTTTCAAAATCCAATTGATGTAAAAAAATATCTATTTCTTTGCCATTTACAACATCCCTATAGGCCGTTAGGTTGCTTTGGATTTTTGCCTGGTAGTTAATCACCGAATATGCTTCTGTTCCTAAGTTTTGTCGCGGAATTGAATTCGAGAAATACTTAGGTAGTGCTTGTATGGTTCCGGGCAAAAAGTAATTGTTGAAAGGAATTATCTGTCCTCTAATCTTATCAGCATTTTCTATCGGTTGTAACCGTTTTTTTTCAATACTTCGTATATTCACGGAAGCCAGATCGTTCATTCGCCCTAAAAGCAACGGATAAAAAGGTTCCCTTAAATAATTTACCAATTCCTCATCAACTATATATAGCCGAAGAAATGTATCAAATAAAAATTCCCGCTTAATTACATTGGATTTTGCATTATTGGTAGGCAAGCCATTTTTGCTGTCAATCATATAAATTGTTTCAAGATCAGTGGCTTTGGCACCAAATTCAAAGTAATATCCAATAGTAAGTTTTTTATGCTCTATGTAATTTCCTGCGGCTGAATTTATCAACCCCAGAATAGTACTTAACGGTGGCACTTCCAATGTGGGCTGTATACCACTGATTAAATTAGGATAACGAAAGCTTGCCGTCCAGCTTCTTATATCAATACTGAAAACTTCCATTAAGAAATTTGGCTTTCTAATTGTTCACAATATTTATCAATAGTGTCATTGATAGAACCTAACTGAACTTTGGGGTAACCTTCTCCCAAACTTTCCAGTTCTTTTAGCCGGGCGGCATAATCGTCTAAAAAACCACTTCTACGACCGATGAAAATAGTGCCTTGAAATTGTTCTTTGTAGTCTTTTAATACTTCTTTTATAGCATCAATGTTTAAATATGCTTTCTCACTATTTGAACCTTCGCTGGCGGCAATATGTGAAAAAGGGTGATTACCTGTTGAAGTAGTGGCTAATACAATAACCTTAGGCGTTACATCACCTAAATTATTTGTTTGCATTGCGCCACCGGAAATGGTTTTCAGTGCCTGAATGGTGTCTTTAATTCTTTGCTTTCTTATAGAGGAAGAAAGTTGAAGCAACTTTTTGAAATTACCGTTTGCATCCTTTACAAAAGGGTCATCTATTTCCTGCGATCCATTATTTAAAGCATTTGTTTTAAGCTCTTCTGTGAGGTTTTTAAAACCTGTTTTATTATACATTGCGAAAGTTCCAGCCTGGGAAATGTCAAGAGAAAACATCCCTTTCATTATTGCACTATATTCTTCCTTGCCATAAGGAACAGAATCTCCGTCATGCCTTGCCATGCTTGACCAATTTTCTGCAGGACGGGTGGAAGCGACAGAAACAATAGCAGAATTTTTCAGGGGCGATACACGGGTTACAGTTACATTTTCTTTTTTTTCTTTGCCTTTACTATCCAAAACTGGTTTACCCTGTTCATCTAATTGAACATCCTTTGCAGCTTTCATATAGCCAAATATATCATCATCGGCATATTTAATTGGGTCAGCAGCAGTAAAAGCGATTTTAGCTTCTCTTGTTATAGGGGACAGTTGCCAGCCATGATTTTTTTGTAACGCCTCACGCCACCAAAAACGCCAGGCTTGGCCCGAAACATAGGTGTATGTTCTGCCATTTTTGAATACTTTCTTAGTCGCTACGGCATTGTCAAAATTGCTTGTACTACTTTTGCCGGCATTGTTTAATGCCACTACATCAACGTCTAAAAGGATAAATCCCTGTACTTTTAAATTCATACTTATTCGTTTTCGGTTATTAATTCAGTTTCTTCATCTTCTTCAGATGGTTCAATATCAACAGCAATCTGCGTTTCGTGTAGCTTTTGATAGATGGCTATTAACAAAACATCTCTTACTTCACTCCAATTTCCTCCATCGGGGAACAAATATTCTACATAATCCTCAATAGTGATGAGTGGAACAGTTCCGTCCTTTCTATAATTCTCTTCATCAAGTTTGAGCAAATACTGCCTAAGCTGATACGACTTTTTTGAGCCGTTCAATCTTTTGATGCTTTTCTTGATATAATCTGCATCAGGATTACTAACAATAAAATCAGCCAATTGCTTGATTTTTTCAACAGTTCTTTTTTCCATATTTCTGATAATTGTTTGGTAAATTTTTACAATTTTAAAAGGAAAAGAATGTTTCTTATTCCACCGAAGTATGTTCTCTATAATAGATTTATTATTCAGAAGTCTTTCAAAGATTTTATTACTCCAAACATAATAGCTTTCAAAATCTTTGGTTTCATTGTTCTTTTCCCATATTTCCAATTCTTCATTAAAAATTGCGCCTTTAAATTTTGAATTTCGGTAGTGATACCTGACAAATTTCGTCCACTCTTTCTTCCATTTAGGATTATTACAAAAAGCATAAAACTTAAAAACAGTAGCTGGTAAACTATAAATAACCACTTCAGGACTGGCACCAAAATTCGTGAAATGGTACAATATTAGCGTTATACCTTCTTCTTTGAAAGAGTCTGTTTCTTCATCGTAAAGAAAGATGCGTAAATTATTAATACATTCATCTGCAAACCCGAAAAGTGCATTTGCTGGGTTATTAAACTCTGATTTTAAAACTCCTTCAGATATGTTGCTTGCGATTGACTGCAAATTCAAACGACAATTTCTGAATACAAAATACTCTGTTACTTTTTCATTGTTGGCATAAATCAAAGCAATTTTATCACTCAACTGAATCAAGCCAAAAGGAACGAAAAACATTCGTATCAATACTTCTTTTGAAAAATATAAACCACTTTCAAAGGCATGATGAAAGTTTATGAAAGTTCCTGAACCTGACAAAATATGGTTATCCCTGCCTGCAGAAAAGAGTTTCGTTTTTCTGCCTGATATTCTGCAAAATCCTTCCTGAAACTTAGCGGTTTCGTCAATTAAAGACTTATAGTATTTTAAAGTTTCATCCAACTTTCTTTGTCCCTTAAATGCAGGTTGAGTAATTGTAGAATTTAAATAAAACGCATTTAGCTTTGCACCCCATTTTTCAACATAAATTTTTGCCACGTATCGAATTAATTCTAAAATACTTTTTTCTTTTAAATGCGGCTGCTCCCAAAGAAATTTTATTACCAGGCCGCCGGTATCCGCAAAAGGGTCGCCGGTTGTGCGGGTTAACCAATCTATATTTATTTTTTCAGTCATAGAATTGATAAAACTATTTTTTTCTTTATATTTTAACTTTCCACACATCCACTAACTCTCCCACTTCAAATTTCTACACTCTTTCCCAAACCACTCACCAATCAAACTCCTTTGCTCCTCCGTAAACCAACCAGTTCTCTGCTCATATTACGAATATATTCTATTATATCGGGATTGACTGCTTCGTCTTCAGCAATAAGCCTTAAATAACCTCCGGTATTTCCTCCTCTGCATCTACATAAGCAACAATGATTCTTCTGTTGCCACACCCATAGAACAGCAGGTTGTTTGCTTCAACTCCAAAAGTGCGCTATGCAAGCACCCAAACCTACTATCCGTTGCCAGGCTTCGTCAATATTCAAAATTATTGAGTCCAATTTTTAAGTTTTGCCCAACCAATGCAAGGGTTAACTATGCACTAATTCTGGCAACAAACGGATGATAATATTTCAATGCGTTGTGCTGACAGTTCACTGACAGGTTTCAATTCCACTATGGTTCGATTAAAAGAAGGTGATTGAGGCTGTACAAAAAAAGAGGCAATGAGTTTCAATTCCACTATGGTTCGATTAAAAGAGTACAGATTCTATACCCTGCAAAAGATAAATAACAGGTTTCAATTCCACTATGGTTCGATTAAAAGTTTGAGCACGTGCAAGAGATTTTTGAACTATCTCTTGTTTCAATTCCACTATGGTTCGATTAAAAGCCGGTATATATATTTTTGTTGCCTAATTTTATGGTTGTTTCAATTCCACTATGCTTCGATTAAAAGAGCGCTTTAGCCAATTCCTTATTTAAACCTGCACAAATTTCAATTCCACTATGATTTCATTAAAAGCGCCATTTTATCCAATAAACTTTCACCTGCTGCATTTCAGCTCTCTTTGTCCAATTGAGCAAGAAGCGCCATACTATCACCCTCTTGCTTTCTGGTAATAAGTATTATATTTCTTTAAGCGTTCAGTTTTAGATTCCAACTCAAGAGCCTGATTGGCAATAATCTTTTTCAACCGCTCATTTTCCTTTTCTAATGTACGCAATTGCGAATGTGCTTTTTTATAACCAACCTTTAACTCATTTTTACCTTTTGTCGGATATTCTTGATTCCACCGGCTGAGTACCGTATAAGACAAATTATATTTACGCGCTGTTTCTGCGATTCCCTCGCGTTCTGCGGCCTGCAAGATGCTGTACTTTTCCTGCGGTGTGAATTGACGTCTCATTTTTGTCATGTTGCATAAGTTTTAGTCCATAGTTATCCGGGGGCAGAAGATATTTTGAATCGCTTTGAAAATTTATTCCTTAAATATAAATAACAGAGGATATATAAATATAATGATTAAAAATAATTCTTATCATAATAAATAAATCAATATTTTTTAATACTTAAATCGCGATTTTAATTTTTCTTTCTATATCAATAGTGTAAGACAACAGACTAAGATATACTCACGGTAAATTTTGGAAAATCAGCAGGTATTTCTGTTAGAAGAAAGTAATTTAAATATTTCATTTCCAAAATTCACTATATTTGCTGCAAAATAGAAACAAAATATCATGAATTTCCTGGAATTTAAGGATCAAATGTTTCCGCTTGCCTGCTTTACTATTCACCAGGTATATGCCTGGAAGCCGGGGTTCGACAGGAATAATCTTACCCGCTGGATAAAAAAAGGCTACCTCGTCCGGCTGCGGCAGGGGTATTTTGCCTTTCCGGAATACAAGGGAAAGAATGATTACACGCTCTATTTTGCCAACCGTATATACCGCCCTTCTTATATAAGCCTGCATACGGCATTGGCTTTTTATGGCATTATACCCGAAGCGGTGGTACAGATCACAAGTATAACATCACTGAAAACAGCTTCATTTACCAATGATTTTGGAGAATACTCCTACCGGAATGTAAAAGAGCGCCTGATGTTCGGTTATGAATTAAAGCCTGTGGCAGATCAGCTCGCCATACAGTTTGCTTCCGCGGAAAAGGCACTGCTTGACCTGTTATACCTGTACCCGTTTTATAATACTGAGCAGGAAATGGAAGCGTTGCGGCTGGATGAAGATTACCTGCACAATGATCTGAAAAAAGAGCTGCTGCTGCAATACGCTACAACATTTCAAAGCAAAGCGCTTAACCATAGGGTAAAGCTGCTTTTAAAAACATACGGATTATGATAAGCATAGCACAAATAAAAAATTATTTCCCGGCACAGATACGAGACAATGCTGTTTTTTACAAGTATATGCTCAAAGAGTATTTGCAGTTGTTGATACTGGACTACCTGTCGTCTACACAGCATGTACAGAAAACTGTTTTTATCGGCGACACCCATCTTCGCCTCGTAAAAGGAATAGATCGCTTTTCTGAAGACCTGGATTTTGACTGTAAAAATTTTTCTGAACAGGAATTTATGGAAATGACAGACAGCATTATCCTGTTCCTGGAACGTTCGGGCTGGCAGGTGAAAACCACGGATAGCACCAATCCGAAGCTTACAGCTTTCAGGAGAAGTATTTATTTTCCCGAACTGCTGTTTGATATGGGATTGAGCGGGCATAAGGATGAACGTTTCCTGGTAAAAGTAGAAGGCCAGTACCAGGGGATAGCGTATGACCCCGTTATTGTAAACATAAACGGCTGCGGCTTTTTTTTTCCGTTCCCTGTGCCTTCTGATGCCGTATTGTGCAGCATGAAGATAGCCGCCATGTTAGCCCGCTCCAAAGGACGTGACTTTTATGACCTGATGTTTTTACTGGCACAGGCAAAGCCGGATTATGATTTTTTGGCAAAGCGCTGTGGCATCAGCAACCTGCAACAGTTGAAAGAAGCCACCAATGAGCGGCTTGCCGGCATAGACCTGAAAGTAAAGCAAAGAGATTTTGAGCACCTGCTTTTCAATAAAGCAAATAGTGCAAAAGTGTTGCGCTTTGGCAACTTTGTCAACTCGTTAAAAGAATAATAGTATTATACAATAGCCTCCAAACACCCCATCCCCTGGCTATTATAGATACCCGTGCCTGCATTCAGCAACAGCTCCACAAACCTTTTTTCACCGGTCACTTTCAATCCAAAGTTCATCCACCCCCTGATCTTTGTTTCTTCAGGTGTGCCTGCTTTAATAGTGATCAATCGCGATTTGAAGGGCAGCTTTGCAGGAATAACTTCCATCATCAATAAGGCTGAGGAGGCGAAACGCTCATCATAACAGGTAGCTATTTTATTGCGCCAGTTATATACCAGACTTTCCGCAAAGCGTATATCTTCCGGTGCTAAAAAAGTATAATTGCCTTTTTCGTTAGGCAACCCTGCCACAACAGGAGATAATGGTTTTAGTGAGATATTGATTATTTCCTGCGGCTTGTATTGTTGTAAAGCACCGGGCAGAGATTCTACCGACTGCACTAAAAAAACGGCTTTGCTTTTTTTATCAGCAATATTCAGTTGTTGCTGCATAAACAAGCCTTTAATAAAATTTTCTGCCGCCTGTGGCAGATGAAAACATATTTCCAGCTCTGCCTGTTGTGTCAATAAACGCAGCCTGTCGCCTTCAATTTTAAAAGCTGTTCTTAAATCGGAAAAGCTGAAAAGTTTAAATGATTTGAACGAGCCTTTTTGCTGGTAGCCTTTTTCATGTAAAAAACTGGCATAAGCACTATCTGCCTGCTGAATAATTTTGTATATCGCCGAACTGATCGGGTATTGATAATTGATGGGTATTATACTCTCTCTAAAAACAGGCGTAAGCGTAAGGCGAAATCTCATGATAGCAATGCAAGGTTTACTTATTGAAACAATATACGGGTTTCACTATCAGCATTGGAATAGATTGCAAAGGACGGATAAATGCAGGACGGATAAAAGTATGATTTTTTTAGATGGCTGTGCTTTATTTTTTCTTTCTCCCACTCACCAACTCATATGAATGATCGATCCACTCTTTGAGCAGTTTAGTAGAAGCTGATCCATCTACCAATATCGTATTCCAATGTTTTTTGTTCATGTGGTAACCGGGCAATACGCAATCATATGCTTCTCTTAATTCTTCTACTTTTTCGGGGTCGCATTTTACATTAAATTGAGTGGGGTCAGCATCGAGAGAAAGTAAGAGAAACATTTTTCCATTCACTTTAAAAACAACGTTATCCGGTCCGAAGGGCTGATATTCTTCAGCATCTTTTTTTGAAAGACAGTATTCGCGGATTTGTTCTACGTTCATTTTGTATTTTAGGCGAAGATAGGAAGAAAGGGTAGCTGTAAGATTGAGTTAAAAAAAGGGGTGCATCCCAAACATATCTGTAACTAAACTCACTCGCTCTTAACTTTGTAAATCGTAAATTCGTATCAATTTTAACAGAATACTATGGCAGGTTTTAGCGAATTAATAAATGGAGATAAACCCGTGCTGGTAGATTTTTTTGCTACATGGTGCGGACCTTGCAAGGTGATGGCACCCATGCTCGAAAAAGTAAAAGCTTCCGTAGGAGACACAGCCACTATTATAAAAATAGATGTTGATAAAAATCCCGCGGCAGCTAATGCTTACCAGGTACAGGGTGTACCCACCTTAATTTTATTTAAACAGGGCAAAATATTGTGGCGGCAATCGGGTGTAGTACCTGTTGATCAATTGGAAAAATTAGTTCGCCAATTTAGTTCATAATAGCCTGCAAAATTTTAGCTACTGTTACATCAGGATATTTTTTACAGGTATTTTATTTCCACTTCACGTTGAAATTTTTGTTTCCTCATTTTTTGCCGGGGCTTTTGTTCCTGGTAAGTAAGTATACCGGCAGCGGCTGTTGCAATTGCTATAATTGTAGAAATATGAAAAACCATAAAACTATCATCAGCATTTGCTTTTTCCGGCACCATATAACTGTAAACAACAGTAATTATGGATGTAGCATATTCAAACAATAAAGCGTAATAAATATATTGGTAAGATGTATGTGATTCAGTTAGTGAATTTCTCCTGGAGTAAATGATTATCGTCCACACAACATAATATAATACAAGCAAAACGCCCCCAAAAACAATTGCAGTTTCAACACCACTCAAAAACCATGAAACAACTGAAGCAGCAATTTCAATACACAATAATGGAATTAAAATTCTTCTCAAACTTTTCCTAATGCTTTCTTCCCCGGTTGTGGTATATAAAACGAATAACATCAAAGGAATATCAGCAAGGTTATATACCCGCTCAATAATGTTTAAAGCTGTTGAATGATTAAGAATTTCTATAGAACATATAATATTAATCAATCCCGACCAACACCAATACATGCCGAACCAGGTCAAAATTTTGTTCCGCCCCAGCCTTCTTGCCCAAATAAGCAATATTGGTATAAAAAAAGAAACCGCAGCAAAAAGGGAGAGAAATTGATATATGGCTACAGGCATCATTATTAATATTATATTTTAAATCAAAGCGAAAAATCGTCCTTCTTATTGCCGCAATTTTGCATACATGGGAATAATACTCTTCGTGTTGTTTGCAGAAATTACTTAATTAAAATGCTTATCTGTGTTAATTTTCACATCTCCCTGCATGTACTTATTTCACAATTAATTCATTAAAGAAATGATAATTGGCATATTAACAAACGTCAAATGATTTTGTTACCCGGTCTTAAATAAATTATCATACTCTGTTAAGTGGTAACATTCAATTATGGGCTATTTTTATTACGGAAAGATTAACCAAACGATCATCGGGTGAACCAACAACTTACCGGAAATAAAAATAGAAAATTCTTTATTGTATTACTTTGTATTGCGCTATGTATACGGTTATTCGCAGCGAACGGCCAGTTCATAGAAAAATATTATGCAACATCATCGTATAGCCGCATAAGTGCCTTTTTCAGGTTTCTTTTCGGTTGGATACCGTTTAGTATGGGTGATGTACTTTATATCACTGCCGTTTTATATGGTGTCTGGAAATTTGCAGCCCTCATAAAATATATCCGGAACAAAAGTATAGGAGCAATTTTTAAACGAGAATACCTGTTCGGAATGCTTGGAAAGATATTAATGCTCTACATTATCTTCAATGTATTATGGGGCTTGAATTATGACCGTAGCGGCATCAGATCGCAAATGAAACTTGAGCAACAGGAATATTCAAAAGAAGCGCTTGAAGAAATCAACAGGCTGCTGATTGATAAGGTCAACACCTGTAAAACAGGGTCGATCAATCAGAAGATCGCATATTCCATGCCCGCTGATGTTTTCAAAAAAACATACAGTATATACCGGGAAGCATCTTTACAATATCCTTTTCTTCAATATAAAAATCAGTCCATCAAATCATCATTTTTCGGAACACTCGGTAATTATCTCGGCTTTTCCGGTTACTATAATCCATTTACTGGTGAAGCCCAGGTAAATACCACCATCCCTGCTTTCTTACAGCCTTTTGTTTGCTGTCATGAAGTTGCACATCAGTTAGGTTATGCTAAAGAAAATGAAGCCAATTTTGTAGGATACATTGTAGCTACGTCCTGCCAGGATTCTCTGTTCATGTACTCAGCCTATTTAGACATCTTTCTGTACGCCAACAGAAATTTACGCAGAACAGATTCCATTTCTGCTAGGGAATTTTCGGAGCAACTCAGTCCCGCAGTAAAGAAAGACATTCAAACCATGAAAGATTTTTACCGTAATTTTCAAAACCCTGTAGAGCCTTATATAACCTGGGTATATGGTAAGTATCTCGAATCAAACAGGCAACCATCCGGCATGCTTTCTTACAGCGAAGTGATCGGAGACATAATTGCTTATTATAAAAAATACGGGAAAATCGGGGGAAGATAGAAGTTTGTGGTTTGTAGTTTGTGGTTTGTAGTTTGTGGTTTGTGGTGTGTAGCCTGCACAGCAGTTATTAATATTCTTGATCAGAGCCTATCCCTCCTCCTCCCTTTCCTAAGGAAAAGGGAGCGGTACTATAGAATAAATCCAAACATTTAGTTCTTCTACATCAGAGCCTATCCCTCCTTCTCCCTTTCCGAAGGAAAGGGAGCGGTACTACAGAATAATTCCAAACATTATAACTTCCACATCAGAGCCTATCCCTCCTTCTCCCTTTCCAAAGGAAAAGGGAGCGGTACTATAGAATAAATCCAAACTTTTTGTTCTTCCACATTATCTTTTGAATATAGCCAAACAACACGTTTAGTATTCACTCACACTTTTTTATTCTCAACCTCCCCCTCACTGCATTTCATCAACCTTCTCTGAACTTAGGCTCCCATCTTTCCGCCGCGGCGGAGAGAGGGGTCGGGGGAGAGAGGCTTCTATTCCGCTCGCAACGCCTTCACCGGATTTGCCATCGCCGCTTTGATCGTTTGAAAACCGATTGCGATCAATGTGATAACCAATACCAATACCCCTGTTATCAAAAATACCGTTGATGAAATGCTGATCCTGTAAGTATAACTCTGCAGCCAGTTATTCATCATCCACCACGAAACCGGGAACGCAATCAACAGGGCAATGCCGATCAGCTTCAGAAAATCTTTTGACAGCAGGGCTGTGATACCCGCCGTTGATGCGCCAATCACTTTTCTGATGCCGATCTCTTTTTGTCTTTTTTGTGCCGTAAACGCAGCAAGCCCAAACAAACCCAGGCAGGAAATAATAATAGCCAGTCCTGCAAAATAACCACTGAGGGTTGCTGTACGGGTTTCTGTTTCGTACTGCCGCTGGTAAGCCTCATCCAAAAAATTAAAAGTGAACGGAAAACCGGGGTTATACTTATTGTAAAGATGTTCTATTGCGGCAAGTGTCTGCTGCTGGTTTTGCTGCTGTATACGGGCCACAATTGTTCCCTCTCCTTTTTGCAGATGCATAAAGGAAGGTTTTATAGGTTCATGCATGGATTCAAAATGAAAATCGCTTACAACCCCTATGATCTGGCGGTTAGTGCCATGAAATTTTACAATAGTACCAATAGGATTTTTGAGATTCATCACTTTAACAGCAGCCTCGTTGAGAATAATATTGAGCGAATCCATGCCAAAATCCTTTGAAAAATCTCTCCCGGCCTTCATCTGCATATCCATTGTTTTAATAAAATTGTGGCTCACTCCAAATACTTCAAAATATTGCTCCCTGTTGGGATCCTTTCCGGGCCAATCCAGCCCATCGCTGTATTTACGGCCAACAATGTTGTGGAAAGTGTAAGCAGCATTCACTACACCCGGCACCTGCTGTATTTCAGCTAAAAAACTTTCCTGGTTCTGCTGAATGCGGCCTTCGGCGGTAATGCGCACGATATTCTCCTTATCATATCCAAGCTGTATACTCCTGATGAATTGTACCTGCTGGTATATAACCGTTACCGCTACAATTAATATGGTAGATAATGTAAACTGAAAAACCACCAGTCCTTTTCTTGATAACAGCTCGGCAGTGGAAGTGCTCAGCTTGCCTCTTAATATTGCCAGCGGATTGAAGCCTGAAATATATAAAGCCGGGTAGCTGCCGGCAAGGAACCCTGTTATTATAGCGATCAACGCAACAGCAACAATCATTTGCCAGGTGAAATGCAGCACAATGGTTTTGCCGGTAAGCTGGTTGAACTCGGGTAACAAAACGGCCGCAAGCCCTGCCGCGATGATCATGGCAAATACCGTTAAAAGGAATGACTCCATCAGGAACTGCCATATCAACTGGCTTCTTTTTGCCCCTACTACTTTTTTTATGCCGACTTCTTTGAGCCTGCGGGCAGCTTTTGCAGTGGAGAGATTCATGAAATTGATACAGGCGATCACAAGGATAAAAACCGCCAATGCTATAAACAGGTTCACATACCGGATCCTTTCGCCTGCCCGGGCACTGTCACCCCCGCCATTATACAGGTAGCCATCGGAAAATTTTGCTGCAACAACCTTCCTGGTGGTGTCGCCGGTATTGGTGGTTATAACGTTTTCTACTTTTTTATTGAAAGCGTTGATGTCTGATCCCTTTTTCAGCAGCACAAAATTTCGGGGACCTGAACCGTTCCAGTGGTTTACCCACTCTTTAATGGTTTTGAAATAGTCGAACGACAGAACAAAGTCAAACTGCTGGGAAGAATTGGCAGGCATTTTTTTGAATACACCGGATACATAAAAGGTTGTGTCCTGATCAAACCGTACGGGCTTACCTATGATGTTTTCGGTAGTTCCAAACAGCTTCTTTGCCAGTTCATCGGAAAGTACGATAGCGCTCCGGGTAGCAAGCACACTGTTTTTATTTCCTTCCAGCAAGGGAAAGGAAAAGATATTAAAATAGTCTTTCTCCGCGTACTGTCCCTGGGCTTTGATGTTTTTATTGTTAACCGACAGTGTATTTTGCGGGAACCAGAATGCAGGTGCCACAGCAGCGGTATATTCCGCTTCGGGGAGGGCTTGTTTAACAGCTTCGCTCAGCCTGCCGGAAGATTCGTGCGAATAGATTGATTCGCCATTAACATTTCTCCGTTCCATCAGCCTGTATAGACCTTCATCGTTTGCAAAAAATTTATCAAAGCTCATTTCATCGCTTACCCATAAAAAAATAAGTAAGGAACACGCCAGACCGGCAGACAAACCAAATACGTTCAAAAAAGTAAACTGTTTGTCTTTTAACAGGCTTCGCCAGGCGATCTTGAAATAGTTTTTAAACATAGTTGTAAGCTTTGGGCTTTGGGCTGTCGGCTATCAGCTTTCAGCTTTCAGCAGTTATTTACATTTCCACATTTTCAAATTTCCACATTTTCAAATTTCCACATTTTCACATTTTCACATTTTCACATTTTCAAATTTTCAAATTTTCAAATTTCCTCACTCCGTCCGGAGCGACTTCACCGGGTTTACCACCGCTGCTCTTCCGGCCCTGATACTTAAAATAACCAGCGAAAGAATAATCATAATTAATCCGCTTAACAAAAATATCCACCAGCTTAAACTTGTGTGATAGGCAAAATTTTGCAGCCAATTATGTGCCTGCCACCATGCAATTGGCGTGGCAATAACCAATGCAAGCACAATCAGCTTCACAAAGTCAACAGAAAGTAAAGTAATAATTTGTTGCACCGAAGCGCCTAATACTTTTCGTATACCAATTTCCTTTACCCGTTTGTTAGTAATAAATATTACAAGCCCAAGTAGGCCGAGACAACTTATAAATATTGCAACGGCAGCAGACCATGTAAGCAACTTTGAAAGTTGCTGATCTTCCTTATAAAAACCTTCAACGGTTTTATCTAAAAAAGTATAATTAAAATCTTCATTTGGGTATACCTGCTTCCATGTTTTTTCTATTTTGCTTATAGCCGTTTGCCATGTAACAGGATCGGGTTGCAATGCCACATGCATAATATACCCATCTTTAGGAGCAGAAAAGTATATCAACGGATTTATGGCAGCTCTTACAGATTGCAGGTTGAAATCAGCCATAACACCAACAACAGGTTTGAGCGAACCATTAAAAGTCACAAAACTTCCAACAGCATCTGCGGGGCTTTTAAAGCCCAGTTGTCTTGATAGTGCTTCATTAATAAGCAACTCATTGGCGGTATCCGTCAATAATATATTTCTGCCAGCTAACAATTTAATATCATACACATTTAAAAAGGAAGTATCTCCACTCCTGGTATTCACTGTTACCTCAACATCTTTTTTATTTTGTTTATAAGTAATGTTGCTGGTCATATAGCCGTTAAAGGCAGGAGACTGATTACCCAAACTCAGCTTTTGAATTTCCGGAACTTTAGCCAAAGCATCTTTCAATAAAAATTTTTTATTATCAGAATTATACCAATCAAATGGCAGATAAAAATTAATAATGGCATTTTTTCTAAAGCCCATATCCTTTTGTAATGAAAAACGGATTTGCTTATTTACCACAAACACGCCAATTACAAAAATCTGCGCTATTACAAACTGGGAGACAATCAAAGCTTTTCGCAACAATGTTCCCTTTGAGAAATTCCCAATAGAAGGCACATTGTTTTTTAAAACTGAAACCGGTTTAAACCTGGTTAATACAAATGCAGGATACAAGCCGGCCAATAAACTTACTGCCACCAGCAGCACCAGTAGGAATAACCATACAAAGGGTTGTTGCAGAAAATAACTAAATCGTAACCCTTCGGGAATAAACCCTTCAAATCCCTTTAACAAAAGTGGTATCAGCAGCACAGATAAAAAAGCGGTAAGCGCAGTAAGCAAAAATGTTTCGGATAAAAACTGCAACACAATTTGTTTTTTCTTACTTCCCAGCGTTTTGCGTATACCAATTTCCTTTGCCCGCTCTGTTGCGTGCGCGGTAGAGAGATTGATAAAATTAATAGCTCCTAACAACAATAAAAATGCACCCAATATCACCAGGTTACACATCGTTTCAGGATTGGCGGGTCCTCCAAACGCAGGATTAGTGTGCACATCGCTTAATGGTTGCAAGCGCCATGCATCTTTGTTATCTCCTGTTTTATGTTCACTCATTATCTTTTTTAACTGCATATTGATTTGTGCAGCACCGGTGCCAGGCAACAGTTTTATAATGGTTTGAAAATTTGAATTAGTATTATTCCACTGTTCCCAATTAAAATATTCTTTCAGGTTTTCAAGGGCTGCTGTAGGTAAGGAAACAAATAGCTTTCTGTCAAAATCACTATTAGCATCTAAATCATTTACAACACCTGTTACCGTAGTGTTGATTGTATCGTTCAGGGTAATTGTTTTACCAATTACATTTTCAGCAGTCAGTGCAGGAAAATATTGTTTCGCCCTGCTATTCGTAATCACTATGGAGTTGGGGTTATCTAACGCCTTTTGCTTATTACCGGCAATCCATGTACGCGGAAATATTTCAAAATATGCGTTATTGGTAAAGGCTACATCAGTTTGTGCCTTAAACAATTTGGGAGCAGCATTGTTTTCCTCATTAATGCCCACTTTTACTTTATCGAAATAGTTAAGTATCAGCACTACATCTTTTATACCTGAAATATTATGCAACACAGTATGCAAAGGCACAGGAGCGCCGGGGTTTTTCCACTCCTCACCGTCTGAAACAATCCTGTATACGTTATCTCTTTCAGGCACAAACCTGTCGAAACTAAAACTATAATGTATCTGCATAAAAATGATGAGCGATGCACTGATGCCTACAGACAGTCCCAGTACATTAATGGCAGAGGTGGTTTTGTTTTTAACAATAGAACGCCTGGCTGTTTTAAGGTAATGCCTGAACATAAAATTTCTTTTTTGATACTTATTGTTTTCTTTTTCAATTAAGCCGCTAACCTTGTTCGTTGCTGATGCCCTTTCGCTGTTTTTATTTTCTTCTATTTTTTTTAAAGTATAAGCTAATGTTTTTTCAGCATCTGTACTTCTTCTTTGAATTCTATGACTCCAAAAACGATTAATCATTTCATATTGATAGATCGCTTCCGGGTTATCTTTTAAGAATTGCTGTAGCTCCTTTAGGTTCTTTTTCGTTTGCTTCGCCTGAAAGTTGTTTTGCCAGCAACTTCCATATGCTATCGCTGTATGTATTTGAATCCTTCAGCATTCATATTTTTATTCTGTGCGTAGTGATTTCACCGGGTTTGCCAACGCGGCTTTTATTGCCTGGTAGCTGATGGTTAGCAAAGCGATGCCTATGGCAATGCAGCTTGCAGCAACAAAGAGCCAGAAATTGATAGTGGTTTTATAAACGAAATTTTCCAGCCATTTGTTCATGCCATACCATGCTACAGGAATGGAAATAACAATTGCGATAAATACCAGCAATATAAAATCACGGCCCAGCAAACGAACGATGCTTGTAACACTTGCACCCAATACTTTTCTCACTCCTATTTCTTTGGTGCGCAATTGAGCGGAGTAGGTAGCCAATGCCAATAATCCAAGGCAGGAAATAAAAATGGCGATACCTGCAAATATGTTAAACAAAAGTTTTGTACGATTATCATTTTTATATAACTGGTCAAATTTTTCATCTACAAAACTGTAAGCAAACGGGCTATCAGCCTTATACTTATTATACACATTCTCTACCGCCCTAATAGCTTTTTGTGCAGCTACGGTAGTAGTTTTTACGTACAGCATATTTTTCCAGCGCCTTGTTTGAAAGGCAAACGGACCAATTACTTCCTTTAGAGATTTAAAATGAAAATCTTTCACCACACCTATGATAGTGCCGGGTGTTTCAAATAACTTAATGGGAGTGCCAACATAAGGTTGTTTTAAACCCATCTGTTTTGCCATTGTTTGGTTAATGATAAAGTGTGAAGTATCGGCAGGCGTCCCTGAAAAATTACTGCCTTCAATAAAATTGAAATTCATCAGCGGAATAAAATCCTTATCCACGTTAGCAACACTTACAACCATATTATCGTTTTTAGATTTTCCTTGCCACTCAATATCTCCTGTGGCTATACCATAATCCGAAATATCATATACATTAGATAATGAGGTGGACAGAATGCCCGGCTCTTTTTTTAGTTGAGATTTAACAGCATCAATATGATTCTGCGCATCATCACTAAGCCCAACAGTAAAAACATACTCCTTATTAAATCCTACATTCATTTTGCTTATATACCTCATTTGCCGCCCAATAATCAAAGTGCAAATGATGAGCGTTACAGATATGGAAAACTGGAAAACCACCAGCACCTTACGCAATAACACATTGCTGAAACTTTGACTCAATTTTCCTTTTAGTGAATTAATGGGACTGAATGACGACAGGTGTAATGCAGGGTATACACCTGCTAATACAAATGTTCCGGCAACCGCAAAACCAACCAACATCCAAATGGAAGGATTTGCAAGAGAAAAGGAAAGCGTTTTACCAGATATGCTATTATATGCGGGAACAAGCAACGCTGCAAAAAAAAGTGCCAACAGCAGCGCTATTGTAAATATGATAATTGTTTCACCTGCAAATTGAACAAACAATTGAAACCTGTTTGCGCCAATGATTTTGCGTACACCTACTTCTTTAGCTCTCGACATTGACCTGGCAGTGGATAGATTTACATAATTTACCGCGGCAATGGCCAGCAATAAAAACGCGACAATTGTAAATACCTGTACTACCCGCAATGCAGACTTATTGCCATCAGGGCCTATCAAATGTTTATCAGCCAATGGCTGCAATAAAAATTTTGTTTCGCTATCACCATTACGTGCATCCTTATACGATTTAGCCAAAGCATTTTCAACAGCGGCAATATTCGCGTTCGGTTGTAATTTTAAATAAGTATCATAGGCATAGTTACCCAGATCTTCATCAATAGTTTTCCAATCAAAATTGCCACCCCAGGCGGTAAACTCTTGTGCATACTTACTCATAGGAAATAACGCATCAAAACGCAGGGATGAGTTTGCAGGAAAATCCTGCAGCACACCTGAAATAACAAATCCGCTGGTATCCTGCATCATTATTTTACCTACCACATCATCCGTTCCATAAATTTTTTTGGCGGTTGAGGCAGTAAGCAAAACAGTATTAATACCAGGAAAAGGATTTTTCACCGAACCTTTAAGCAGTGGAAAACTGAAGATGGAAAAGAAACTACTGTCCACATACGCGTTCCTGATATCGTAAAATAATTGGGTACTATTTTGTTGATGAACGGTTAACCCCCAGTTGTCTTTTATTCTTACTACTGCTGCTACCTGTGGCAGCGTAGAAGCATATTTGAATATTGGGCCAGGAACGCCCGTCCAAGCCTGCTCTTTTCCATTAGCATTAAAATGAGCACTAAGATTATATATATGCTGGTAGTTCTTGTGCGATTTATCGAAGCTTCTTTCATCTTCAATCCACAATAGCAATAATATAGCCGTAGTTAAACCAATAGAAAGTCCTAATATATTTATAGCGCTGTAGAATTTATTCTTCCATAAACTGCGCCATGCCGTTTTAAAATAATTTTTGAACATGATTGTATTTCCGGGGTGTACAATATTGTACATTCGGAAACAACCGATGTGCCAGCATTTAACTAAATGAAAATCAAAATTTTATAAGCTTATCTTGTAACAGGGTGTACGAAACTGAACGGAAGGTGTACGAAAGCGGACAGTGAAAGCCTCTCCCTCCTTCTCCCTCTCCAAAGGAAAGGGAGCGGTGCTGCATATCTCTATTAAGCAATATATCTTCCACTTCAACTATAGCAATACTACTCTGCAATATTCAAGCCTTTTCCCATTTATCAGCACCGTTGAAAAGCAAGGGCTGTGTTTAGATCTCCTTCCCTTTGGGAAGGCCGGGATGGGCTGTTTCAAATTAATTTCCATTTCACTCTCGCCTCTCTGTGCAGCAAAGCATTTGCTTCGGCATCGTTAATAAATTGTTCGGTAGCGGCATCCCATTGCAGCGGGCGTTTTAAACGATATGAAATCAGTCCGAGATGCATTGGTATAGTCATTTCCCTGGCATACGCAAGATTTGATTCAGGTTGTGTTCTTGTTTTTACCGCATCTACAAAATTTTGCTGATGTCCCGGAGAACGTTTAATAGATTTAGGAACATAATCAATATCGGTTAAGGTTTCACCATCGAGTACAATCGTACGCGAACCATAATCACACATGAGCGTTCCTTTATCGCCTTCAAAATATGCGCCGATACCCTTGTCGGCAGCGCCCGGCACATCGGGCGGTTTGCTTGTCCATAATATTTTCAGGTCATCAAATTCATAATCTATATCCAGCCACTTCGGCACATCGGCAATACCATCTGCCTTCTCCCCTCTTGCATTGATGTTTTTTAATCCTTTTGGCTGTAAACTCCAGAATACAATATCTGCTATATGGCACCAGAAATCAGCGAACACGCCGCCGGAATAATCAAGAAAATAGCGATACGTGAAATGACATTTAGCAGGAATATACTCTGTATAAGGCGCAGGACCAAGCCACATATCCCAGTTGAGTGCAGATGGAACAGGCGCTACTTCAGTTTCTTTCAATTCTGGCGGCGCGCCGGTTTTCCATAAACGAACGGTATGCACTTTACCAATCTTTCCCGACTTTATCAATTCAACCACGCGATGATAATTATCACCTGCATGTATCTGGTTTCCCATCTGGAAAATACGATTATACTTATTCATGTTCTCCAGCATAATCTTTCCTTCGCCTGCATCGTACGAAAGGGGCTTCTCTCCATATACATCTTTGCCAGCCTGGAAGGCGAGTGTAGCAATGGTTGCATGCCAATGATCAGGCGTTGCACAGGTAATGGCGTCTATATCTTTACGATCGAGTATCCGCCTGAAATCTTCGTAGATTTTAATCCGCGGGCCACCCGGACGAAGCTCTTTCAATTTGTTTTTTGTTTCTTTTAAATGATTTTCATCTACATCGCAAAGCGCCACAATATCCACTTCGGGAATGCCGGCAAACCATTTCATATGCTGGTTGCCCATGCCGCCTAATCCAATATGAGCAATTCGCAATTTATCACTCGGGGCAAAAGCTTTTAATGAAGAAGGAATTACAGCTAAACCTAATGCAGCCATACTGCTGCTTCTGATAAAATTTCTGCGGCTTTGAGATATCATCAGCTTTTTATTTAATAGTGACAGTTTGAGATTTGAGATTTGAAATTTGAAATTGTTGGGATACCACATCATTCTCACATTTCCACATTCTCACATCTCACATTCTCACATTTCCACATTCTCACATTCTCACATTTCCCACATTCTCACATTCTCACATTTCCCACATTCTCACATTTCCCACATTCCCATATTCCCATATTCCTTTTATGCTTACTTCTCAATCATTCTGCTCTCAGCGACTTCACCGGATTAGCAACCGCTGCCCTCACTGTGTGAAATATTACCGTAAGCATTGTGATCAATAAAACCACAAGCGCCGACAGAATAAAAGGCATTATACTTAAGCCGGTATTATAAGGAAATATATTCAGCCACTTCGACATAAAATATCCTGCAACCGGGAAGGCAACAATACAGGATAATCCAACAAGCACAACAAAATTCTTTGTGATCAACGGAACAATTTGGCCAATTCCGGCGCCCATCACCTTCCGTATGCTGATCTCTTTTTGCCGCTGTTCCGTGGTGAATGCAATCAATCCTAACAAACCGAGACAGGTAATTAATATAGTCAGCACAGAAAATGTTGTAAATATTTTTCCACGCTTTTGATCTGCTGCATACTGCGAATCAAAATCCTGGTCGAGGAATGTATACTGGAAAGGTATATCAGGGAATGTTTTCTTCCAGGTTTCTTCTATGCCTGCAATAGCAGACGGAATGTTACCCGCATTTAATTTCAGCTGAATAAGATTGGTATTAGGCCGGTATAATAAGATCAATGGAGTTATGGCATTATATAAAGACTTTTGGTTGAAATCTTTTACTACGCCTACCACTTCAAGATAATTACCTGAGGTATCTCCCGGGAATTTCACTCGCTTACCAAGAGGGTTATCCCCCCAGCCAAATTCCTGTACCATTTTCTCATTTACCAGCATACCATGCAGCGTATCTGAAAGGCCTGAAAAGTTCCTGCCCTTTGCGAGCTTAATTCCAAGCGTTTTTACATAGTCCTCATCAATAGCATATACATCTACCCCTTTATCCACATATCCGTCTTTTGTTTGGATAGAAAATAAATTAAAACTATTTCCCTGCCCCGGCACAGAGCTGGCAGAACTGACAGAAAGCACATTTGAATTTTTGCGCATTTCGTTTTTGAAAGAGAGAATAGCGCTTTGTATATTCCTGTCTGTAACGGCAGATGCAGTTAATACCCGTGCTTTATCAAAGCCGAGATCTTTATTTCGTAAATACTTCAGCTGCCCGTATACCACCCATGTGCAGATAAGCATGATCATGGATATGGAAAATTGAATCACTACCAGAGCCCGCCTCAAATTAACATTGCTCGACCCCTTTGACAAGCTGCCTTTTAAAACGCTTACCGGATTGAACTTTGATAAATAAAATGCAGGATAGCTACCTCCTACCATGCCTACAAAAATCACCACTGCCAGCAGGATAAGTATAGTATCCGGCTTGAATAATGTGCCGAAAGAAATAAATTTGCCGGAAAGATTATTAAACACGGGCAGCAACAGTGCAATCAGCCCCATGCTTAACAACAAAGCAACAAAAGCCGTGAGTATTGATTCAATCAAAAACTGCAATACCAATTGTGTTTTGTTTGAGCCTGTCACCTTTCTTATTCCTATTTCCTTTGCCCTTCTTGCAGACCTCGCAGTAGTTAAATTCATGTAGTTAATACAGGCAATCAGCAGCATAAAAAACGCCACTGCTGAAAAGATATAGATATAGGACATGCTACCTGTTTCCTCGGGTTCATTGGCGGTTGTTGAATGGAGATGAATAGAGGTAATGGGTTGCGCTTCAAACCGTATTTTAATATTATACTGTGCGAAAATAGATGCCATGTATTTATCATACATCGGCTTCATCTTATTATTGAAAGCCGCCGCAGTTGTTCCGGGTTTAAGTAATACATAGGTATAAAAATCAAAGCTTCCCCAATTATCGCCGAAATTGGCAGGCAGCGTACTTCTTGAAGCCAGTATATTGAAAATGAAGTGGGAGTTTTTGGGCACATCTTTTATTACACCGGTAACCTTATATATATTGCCATTTACATTCTCCAGTGTTTTGCCTTCATACTTTTTATTATTTCCGAAAAATTTAATGGCCGATGATTCCGTAAGCACTACTGAATTAGGCTCTTTCAACGCAGTTTGTGGATTGCCTTCAATAAACCTGCAGGTAAATATGCGGAACACATTACTATCAGCAAAAAAAACTTTGTCTTCATACAAACGCAAGCCACCGTTCTTAAACATTGTTCTCCCGCTGTTCACAAACCGTACCGCTTCTTCCACTTCAGGGTAATCTTTTGCCAAAGCCGGCCCCGCGGGAAAAGGCGCTATCGCCCAGCGCATGGTATCCCTGTCAGCTTCTTTAATAATAGAATTGATACGGAATATCCGATCAGCTTTATCATGATATCTGTCGAAACTCAATTCATCTTTAATATAAAAAATCAGGAATAATCCAAAGGTGATGCCTATGGTCAGTCCGAGAATATTTAACAGGCTATACCATTTGTCTCTTTTAAAATTCCGGAATGCAACGAGAAGGAGGTTCTTTATCATAGAAAATATTTAATGTTCAAGTTGTATGCCATTAGTTCAACCCACTGATAATCAACCCGGATTAAAAATCCTGGTTTAAATATTGTCCGAAAACGAACATATGAACGTACGAAGGCGAACATGAAAAGTTTATGATGATTAAGATCATTCTCAAGCGATTCATCCCGGTATTCATTGGAATTCTTTTACTCCGTATGAAGAGACTTCACCGGGTTTGCCATCGCTGCTTTTATTGCCTGAAAACTTATCGTTGTCAATACTATAATGATGGATATTAATCCGCTCGTAACAAACAACCACCAACTGATGTTGATACGATAAGCATAATCCTGCAACCATTGCTGCATATAATACCACGCCGTTGGCATGGCAATAGTAAAAGCAATAGCAACGAGTACAATAAATTCTTTTGAAAATAAATACACAATATTGCCGGTGGTAGCTCCAAGCACTTTACGAATACCCACTTCCTTTATTTTCCGTGCCGCCATGAATGAAGCCAAACCATACAAACCAAGACAACTAAGGAGGATAGCGATAGCCGAAAAAATTTTATACAGCTGTGATAGCTGATTTTCCTGTTTATAAAAACTATCAACCTTGTCATCTAAAAACCTATATTCATATACATAACCAGGAAATGCCTGCTCCCATATTTTTTTAATAGACTGCATAGTGGTTGCCATGTTTACAGTTGAAAGCTTTATGGAAGCCTGGCGATACATAGTAGCATTTGTTGCAATAAGTAATGGCGCAACGTTTTGGCGTAAAGACCTGTTGTTAAAATCTTTCACCACACCAACAACAGGGCATTGTATTAAACCGCCCATTATGCTTATTTCTTTATTTAGTATATCTGCGGGCTTTTTAAGCCCTAAGTTTTTTACGAAAGTTTCGTTCACCAAAAATTCTGTTGTTGGGCCAGAAGGTTTTAAATTTCTTCCTGCTACCAATTGTAATTGATAAGTTGGTATATAGTCGTTGTCGGCAAATTTGGCAATAGCCTGAAAACCTGCATCCTTTAATGCATGGTTAAATTTGAATGTGGTAAACACATTATTATCATCTTCTATCGGACTATTCGAACTGAAGCTTACTGCCTGCGCGCCCTTGGCCAGTAACTGCTGCTTTAAATATTCCGTTAGCTTGCCGCCGGTACTATCCGGGCGAAAAGGAACATTTACAATAGCTTCTTTATCGAAGCCCAAGGGAAGATTCATGAAATAATCCATTTGCCTTACAATCGCAAGTGTTGCGATAATGAGTGCCTGCGCTATAATAAATTGAAACACAACCAATGCTCTTCGTAATGAAATTCCCTTTACTGTATTTAAAGTTAGTTTACTTTTTAAAGCAGTAACCGGGTTAAAACCTGATAAAACAATAGAGGGATAAAAACCGGCAAGTGCAGTTACAATAATGGTCACAGCTAATAGAAATAAGGCAACTGCAATATTCTGTAATATGTTGAGAGAAAGCGAAAGTTCCAACAACCGGTTTACATAAGGCAATGCAAGCAATGTAATACCTGCTGCCAATATTACCGCAACGGTAACTATAAAAAACGTTTCAACAATAAACTGAATTCTTAACTGCAATTTGTTACTACCTAAAACTTTTCTTACGCCAATTTCTTTTGAACGGTTAACGGCCTGCGCGGTAGCAAGATTGATGAAATTTACACACGCAATCAACAAAATAAACGCTGCAATCAGCCACAATACATTAACCAGTTCGTGACTGATTGTTTTGTTGCTGTAGTTGCCTGCCGCTGTATCATAATGCACAGCGGTTATGGGTTGTATAATATAGCTATCCTTATTACCGGCAGGTTGTATCTTTTGTGCATATGCCCTTAACTGCTGATTAAAATTACCGGCAGCTATATTTGGCGGCAACATGATATAGCACCCAAAGTCTGACGCAGTGCTACTCCATCCGGGTTGTTGAAATCCGTATTGCGCATCACCTGTAAAATCTGTTCCCCAGGCTATTACTAATTTCAACGAAAAGTCTGTATTGGGTGGTATGGTTGCAAGAATGCCTGAAACTTTCAGGGCTGTTGCGGGAAACTGAAACAAGCCTGCGCCCATGCTGTAATATCCTGTAATTTTAATGGTTTTACCCATAGCATTTTTCCAGTTGCCGAAGTAAGTTTCCGCAATTTCTTTGGTGAGCAATACATTATTGGGCGCTTTCAATGATTCATATGTACCCGAAAGCAATGGAAAATCAAATATTTTAAAAAATGAAGGCGATGTATAAAATACACCGCTCTGCTCTTTAAAATTTTTTACAGGCGTTCCGTTTTCATCAACTACCTGCAATTCATCATTGTGGCTTGCATATACAGGAGCTACCTGCTCAAGTTGAGGAAAAGCCAATTTTAACCCTTCGGGCATTGGAAAGGGAACATTTTTTGCATAAGAAATATTTGCATCGCCCGCATGATGAGATTCCGTTAACACACGATATATACGATTTTTCTTTCCGTGAAAAGTATCGAAGCTTGTTTGATACTGTATAATCAGGAAGATCATCATACAAACGGCAATACCAACAGCCAACCCGGCGATATTGATAACAGTATAACTCCTGTTGCGGGTTAAACTCCTGATGGCAGTTTTAAAATAATTTTTGAGCATAGCTTATGAGTTTTGAGCTATCGGCTATCAGCCTTCAGCTATTATTTACATTTGCATATTCTCACATTTCCACATTTTCACACTTCCACATTTTCAAATTTTCAAATTTTCAAATTTCCACATTTTCAAATTACTCACTCCGTTCTCAACGACTTTACCGGGTTAGCCCTCGCCGCTTTAATAGCCTGGAAGCTTACCGTGATAAATGTTATTATTACCGCCGGGGCGACTGCTAATACAAAAACACCGGCGCCCATCACTACTTTATATTCATAATGCTGCAACCATTCATGCATACTATAATATGCAACAGGTATGGCAATAGCGCAGGAGATCAATACAAGGATCACAAAATCTTTTGACAGCAATGTCCACAGGTTAAATATGCTTGCGCCTAATACCTTTCTGACACCTATCTCTTTTACGCGCTGTTCTGCAGTAAATGATGCCAGCCCGAAAAGGCCTAAGCAGGAAATAAATATTGCCAGGATCGCTACAATAGCGGCAAGGTTACCCACCAGTTCTTCGTAATTGAATTTTTTTGCATATTCTTCGTCTGCAAACTGGTATTCAAATGGGAAAGCAGGGTTGTATTTTTCAAAGATGGGCTTAATAGCGCTCAACACTTTTGAAGCGGGCATACCTGGGTTCATACGAACATTTACATAACTCACCCATCCTTTGTTAAATATTATAGTGAGGGGAGAAATAGGACTGAAAGGCGACTGCATCTGTATATCCGGAATTATACCAACCACTTTCATCGGCTGACCATTCCATTTCAACATTTCACCTACAGGGTTTTTCAATCCCATCCGTTTTACTGCAGCCTGGTTTAATAATACTGCATTGGAGTCGGCAAAATCCCTTGAAAAATCTCTCCCGTCAATTAATTTAATTCCTAAAGTTTTCGTGTAGTCGTAATCGGTAGCAATTGTTGAGAACACCACTGTCTTTTCCACCGGCTGACTGTTCTTCCATTCCCAGCCATTGTTATTGCTGAAAATTTGTGAAGGTGGTGAATTGCTTTTGCAAATAGAAACCACTACCCCCGTATTTAATAGCTCATTACGAAAAGCATCATAGCTTTTTGAAATATCATCCGACCATTCAACAGAGATCAACCCTTTATTATTAAATCCTATCGGCTGGTTTTTTCCGAACTGTATTTGCCTGTAAATAACAATAGTGCCAATCATTAGTATGACAGAGCTTGCAAACTGTGTAACCACTAATATTTTCCTTGGCAATGAGCTGCTTTTGCCGGCTTTTAAATTCCCTTTCAATACCCTCACCGGGTTAAAAGAAGACAAATAAAATGCAGGGTAGCTTCCCGCAAGCAAACCGGTTATTACAGTAAACACAATCATAACACCCCAAAATAACGGGTTGCCAATATGCAGGCTCATCTCCTTCTCCGTAAGCTTATTGAAAAATGGCAATGCAAGGGCAACCAATCCCAATGCAAATAAAAATGCCAACCCTGATATTAACATAGACTCACTTAAAAACTGTTGCACCAGGTCTTTTCTTCCGGAGCCAACAGCTTTGCGTACACCAACCTCTTTAGCGCGCTTTTCCGAACGTGCTGTGCTCAGGTTCATGAAATTTATACAGGCGATCAGCAATACAATAAATCCTAAAATTCCAAACATCCTCACATACTTTATAAAGCCACCAACGTTTTTGCCATTTTCAAAATCATTATACAAACGCCATTTGCTCATAGGGTGAATAAATACCTCAGGTTTGACGCTCTTTAATGTGTTCTCATCTGTAAAATGTGAAATAACCACATCCTTGATTTTTGCATCTACAGCTTTTTCAGTAGCATTACCGTTCAACTGCACAAACGCCTGCCACGAATTGTTTCCCCAGTTTGTTTTATGATACAGGTTGACGTAATCATACATTTTTTCCTGTACATGAAAGGGGACGAGGTAGTCAAAACTCAGCGCACTGTTTTTAGGCTGCTTTGAAACAACAGCGGTAACTTTAAGGTTGGTAGCGTTATCAAACTTTACCATTTTTCCAATAGGATCTTCAGCGCCAAAAAGTATTTTAGCTGTTTCTTCTGTAAGTACAATGGAATAGGGTTCATGCAAAGGGTTTTTATCTCCGCTAAGGATTTGCAGCGAAAACATATCCACACCTTCTTCTCCCAAAAAATACCCCATCTTGCTGATCTTTTTTTCGCCATATATCAGCGAATGCTTTCCACCCCAGTCGCGCATTGCCACTGCTTTCAGATCAGGATATTTCGCTTTCAGCTCTTCGCCCACAGGATAAGGCAGGACTATTTGTGAACCGCGCTTGCCGTCAAAAGTCTGGCTCATCATTACCTGGTAAACAGTGTCGTAATTTTTAAAATGCTTATTGGTGGTAACCTCATCATATATCCATAACCCAATGATCATGGCAACAGCCATACCTGCTGCAAGCCCGATAATATTGATAAAAGAATACACTTTATTCTTCACAAGATTCCTCCAGGCGACTTTGAAATAGTTTTTTATCATAATTGTAAGATTTGAGCCGTCGGCTTGGGGCTGTCAGTTGTCAGCTATCAGCAATCAGCAATCAGTGTTTACATTTATACACTTTCAAATTTTTTCAGCCTCACCCTCTCATCCCTCTCCTCGAGGAGAGGGACGGTACTACAGAATAATTCCCAACTTTATAACTACCATATCATCTTTATAACAAATCCGAACTTAGCGTCTAATATTCACTCACGCTTTCACATTCACAACCTCCCCCTCATTGCGTTTCATCAACTGCTTTGAGTTTAGGCAACCCTCTCCACCGCCCAGGCGGAATGGAGAGGGGCTGGGGGTGAGGGCTATTCCGTTCTCAAACTCTTCACCGGATTTGCCATCGCCGCTTTAATTGCCTGGAAACTTACTGTTAGTATTGTTATAAATAATGACATCAATCCTCCTGCTACAAAAACACCCGCGCCAATATTAATGCGGTAATCATAATTTTGTAACCAGTTATGCAAAAAGTAAAATGATACAGGCGCGGCTATCAAACAACTTATTAAAACCAGTACAATAAAATCTTTTGATAATAATAACCATACCTGTTGTACAGATGCGCCCAACACTTTCCGGATACCAATCTCTTTTGTACGCTGTTCGGCAATATATGCTGCCAAACCAAATAAGCCTAAGCATGAAATGAAAATAGCGAGTGCAGCAAATAAGCCTGCCAGTTTACCTATCAGTATTTCAAGATTAAATTTTTGCGCATACTGTTCATCTGAAAAAGAATAACTGTAAGGATATGTCGGATCATACTTATTAAAAACGGATGTAAGCTGTGTAATGGCATCTTGCGTTTGTATACCCGGAGCCAGCCGGTATATTAAATTGGCCTGCGGCCCTGCAAGTGATAAAAACATTGTAGGGTCGGCTGCGCTGAATGGTGATACCATCAATGCATCTTGTACAACACCCGCAATAGTAAGAGAGTGCTCCTGCCATATGATCTTTTGACCAACCGGATTTTTTAAACGCATTCTTTTAATAGCTGTTTCATTAAATATCACACTTGTAGTATCGTATGCATTGGAGAAATTCCTTCCTTCACTCATATTCATGCCCACCGTTTTAAAATAATCTTCTGATACGATGATGGTACCCATTTCAATTGTTTCACCCGGATTTTTCCCAGGCCATTGTTCAACATCCGAATGCCACCAAACATCTGTTGCCGGGCTTGTTGCTGTTGTTACCGCCGATACAATGCCTTTCTGCAATATTTCATTTTTTAAAGCAATGAAATTTTTATCCAGGTCATTGTCCATGCTCGTTGCCATCAGCCTGTTTAAGTTAAAACCTGTAGGCCTTGTTTTAGCATATTGTATTTGCTGGTAAATAATCACCGTGCTTATGATCAAAGCAATTGAGCAACTGAATTGTATAACCACCAATATTTTTCTTGATAAGGATGATTTGCCTGCCTGCATTGTTCCCTTTAGTACTGTTACGGGGTTAAATGAAGAAAGATAAAAAGCGGGCCTACTACCTGCGAGCAAAGCTGTTAATAATAAACAACCGGTCAATATCGCCCAGAAATACATATTATCAGCAGGCATAGCAATCTTACTTGCTGTTAACGTATTGAAAGCAGGTAATGATATCCATGTAATGATTATGGCAAATACAAAAGCAATAGCTGTAAGCAGGAATGCTTCCACTAAAAACTGTATAATAAGATCTCGCTTTTGTGAACCGATTGCTTTTCGCACGGCAACTTCTTTTGCTCTTTTTTCTGAACGAGCTGTTGCGAGGTTAATAAAGTTGATGCAGGCAATAATTAATACCAGCAAACCAATAATGGAAAATATTTTTACATAAGCAAGAAAACCTGCCGTGTCTTTGCCATTAATATAATTTGAATACAAATGCCAGCGTTGCATTGGCTGCAGGGTAACATAAGAGTTCATAGCATTAGTGTTGCCTTCTTCAGTATGTTCTATATTCCTGATCTTTGGTGCAACCTGTGCATAAGGTACACCCTGCCTTAACTTTACAAATATTTGCCGGTTATTATTGCCGAAGCTGCTTAATCCGTCTATTTTCATTTGCGGGTTAATAGCATAAACATAGGTGCTCGGCACTATATACTTAAAGCTGAAACTTGCATTAGCAGGCACATCGTTGATTATACCGGTTACTTTAAGGTCGTTTGCGTTATCAAAACGAACGGTTTTATTCATCGCGTTCACATTACCAAAAAGTGATATTGCCAGCGACTGTGTAAGCACTATTGAATATGGTTCTTTAAACGCAGCATTTGCGTTACCTTCAACAAAAGAATACTGCAAAATTTTGAAAATATCCGGCCCGCATATTGCTCCATTTACATATAATTTTTTATCCCCCACAATTAAGCCGTGGTTAGCTGTCCAGTCACTTTCAGCCACATATGCTATTTCAGGAATTTGTGTACGCAATGCTTCCGCGAGCTTTAATGAAGTTGTTTGAAAAGTAAGCGTATCACCATTACTGTTATAATTGCGTTGCACACGATAAACAGATTGATATTCCGGCAAAAATTTATCAAACGAATATTGATCATATACCCAAAGACCTATCATTAATGCAACCGCCATGCCAATGGCAAGACCTGCCACATTTAATATGCTGTAACCAATTGTGCCGGTTATGTTGCGCCAGGCAGTTTTGAAATAGTTTTTAAACATAATTAAGATTTGAGTTGTTGGCTTGGGGCTATCAGCAATCAGCGGTTGTTTACATTTATATACTTTCAAATTTTTTCAGCCTCACCCTCTCATCCCTCTCCTCGCGGAGAGGGACGGTGCTACAGAATAATTCCCAACTTTATAACTACCACATCATCTATATTACAAATCCAAACAAGACGTTTAGTATTCTCTTACACGCTCACATTCACAACCTCCCTCTCACTGCATTTCATCAACCCAATATGAACTTAGTCACCCCTCTTCCCTTTGGGAGAGAGGCTTTCATTCCGTCCGCAACGACTTCACCGGGTTTGCCATCGCTGCCTTTATTGCCTGGAAACTAATAGTAAGTAATGCGATCAGTATTGCCCCTGTGCCTATAAAAACAAAAATCCACCATTCAATATTAATACGATAGGCAAAATCTTTCAGCCATCTATTCATCATAATACCGGATATTGGTACAGATATTACAATTGCAATAAATACCAGCTTTATAAATTCTTTAGATAATAAAAAAACAATGTTATTTACTGATGCGCCGAGTACCCTGCGCACACCAATTTCTTTTGTGCGTTTTACTGTACTGTATGCTGCAAGTCCCAGCAAACCCAGGCATGTAATAAGTAAAGTAAATACAGAAAAAATATTTACGATTTTCCCAAAAACCATGTCAGATTTATATTGCATGTTAAACATTTCATCGAGAAAATAATAGTCAAATACATGTCCCCTAAAATCAGATTGCCATAATTTTTCTACGCCTGCAATAGTTTTGCTTATGTTTTCGGAAGAAATTTTAATTGCATAAAAACCGCTTGCATCTTCAGAAAACCAGTGTATCATTGGCAACAAACTCCCTTTTAATGATTGCTGATGATAATTTTTTATAACGCCCACAACTGTGCCTGTTTGAATATTTCCGGAATTGGTTAGTATTTTTTTTCCTATTGCTTCTCCCGGAGAAGCAAATCCCAATCTTCTTGCGGCTTCTTCATTAATAATTAATTCGTCCTTATTAGGTGAACCTGACATAAAATTCCTGCCCTTTAACAATGGGATGTTCATTAATGAAAGATAATTTGCATCAATACCATATAAATAATAATTATCGCCATTACTACTGGCATCTTCAACCCTCTTTATTCCGGAGCTGGTACTCAAAAAGTTTAGTGGAAGCCCGGGAAGTGAGTTTGTAAGAGAAACACCCGAAATACCGGGCATATTAAGCAACTGATTTTTAAATGTCAGTTCTCTTATTTTCTGTGATGAATACTCCTCTCCCGATAGTTGCGGGCCCTTTACTATTAAAACCTGGTTAATGTTAATACCCAAATCCTGTTTGCGCACAAAAGATAACTGTTGATAAATAATTACTGAAGCCGTAACCACGCTCAGGGCAATTACAAATTGCCCTACCACAATCACTTTACGTAGTAATATAGATTTTAAGGAACCTGTAAAATTCCGTATGGTTACAACTGTGGTTTTTACAGAAGAAAGAAAAAAAGCAGGATAAAGTCCGGAAAAAATACAATTTATCAGGAATACAAGTGCGGCTGTAAGCCAAAAGCCACCCGTAGAAAAGATATGTACGTTTGCCGCATTCTCTATTACGGAGGAATATAATGGCAACGTAATTTTTATAATAATTAAAGAACAAAGTAAGGCGATGATATTCAGCAAAACAGATTCAGTAAAAAACATTTTTATAAGGGAAGTATTTGAAGCTCCCAGCACTTTTCTTACCCCTGCTTCTTTTGCTTTTTCAACAGATCGGGCAGTAGTTAAATTTACATAGTTTGCTGAACCAATAAGAATAATCAAAAATGAAATAATGATTAAAAAGTTTACAATTCTTGCGTCACCATTTGTTTCTGGTTCAAAGGTTTTGTGAGAATATAAATGAATGCCTTTTATAGGCTCTGCAGTTACTACTTCATGCTGTAGTCTTTCTTTGGAAAATTCTTTTAGTTTTTGGTTAAAGGCGCTCAAATTATAGCCAGGCATCATTTGAACATACAGGTAATTATTATTTCCACCCCATGAATTTAAATCCCACCCCCATTTTTGTAAAGTATTAAAGGAAATAAGAAAATCAAATTTGAGATGTGTATTTTCCGGAACATCCTTCGCTATTCCTGTGACTATAAAAGGCTCTCCACGCATTTTTAAGGTTTTACCTAATACATTTGTTTTACCAAAAATTTTTTTGGCAACGGTTTCGGTAACAACCATATCCCCGGGCTTCGACAAAACGGTTCGCTTATCGCCATACAATAAGCTATAACTAAAAACTGTGAATAAAGCCGGATCCGCCGCATAATTTTTTTCAGCGATAAATGCTTTATTTCCATCGGTTAATTCAATAGTGCCTAAGTTCTGCATACGAACATAATCCACCACTTCGGGCATCTTTTCCTTTAAAACCGGACCAAGTGGAGGATAGGTTTCACAATCGGTTGTAACATATTCCGATCCCTTAAAAAGATCTAACGTAACCCGGCAGATATTCTTTGCATTTGAGTGGATGTTTTCGTAACTACGTTCAAAATATACATAATTTATTATCAGCAGAAATACTGCTGTTGCTATTGATAATCCAAACAGATTGATTCCGGCATAAAATTTATCCCGCCATAAATTTTTCCATGCCATTTTGAAATAGTTTTTAAACATAGTTGTAAGCTTTGGGTTGTCGGCTCCGAGCTATCAGCAATCAGCTTTCAGCAATCAGCTTTCAGGTATTTACATTTCCACACTTTCACATTTCCACATTTTCACACTTTCACATTTCCACATTTTCAAATTTTCAAATTTCCACATTTTCAAATTTTCAAATTACCTCACTCCGTCCTCAAGCTCTTCACCGGATTTGCCAACGCCGCCTTTATTGCCTGAAAACTCACTGTTGCAAATGCTATTAAAGCAGCAATTAAACCGGCAATAACAAAAACCCACCAGTGAATATTTACACGGTAAGCAAAATCCCTGAGCCAGTTATTCATTGCATACCATGCTACCGGAAATGCAACAACAGCCGCTATTGCAACAAGCTTCATAAAATCTTTTGCCAGCAAAACCACTAAAGCGTTAGTACTTGCACCCAATACTTTTCTGACACCTATTTCTTTTATTCTTTGCGATATAGCGAATGCTGATAAACCAAACAAACCAAGACAGGCAATGAATATTGCGATACATGCGAAAGATGTAAAAATGTTTGCCTGCCTTTGTTCCGCTTCATATAACCTGTCAAAGTTTTCATCGAGAAAAGTATACTCGTAAGGCGTTTCCGGGAAAAATTGCTTCCACTTATGCTCCAATGCCTGTAAAGCAGCGGCAGTATTATTACCGCTTATTTTAATGGATATATTATTGAAATAAGGAGCAGAAGGGGGAGGCATAATTAAAACAACCGGCACAATAGCCTGGTGCATCGATTCAAAATGAAAATCTCTGATCACACCAACAATATGCCCGCGGTTACCGCCATATTTAAAATCTTTTCCTATTGCTTCCTGGTCTGTTTTCCAGCCAATGGCTTTTACGGCAGATTGATTAATCACATAATTCATTGTATCTGTTCCATAATCTCTTGAAAAAAATCTGCCTGCCGCCAGTGATATGCCGAAGGTATTGATGAAATCATAGTCGCAGCTTACGTACTTAATATCGCTTACTACCGGCTGCAGTGAATCTCCATTCATTACCGATGCACCCATATTATCCAATAAACGGCCGGTAGGTATCCTTGAAGAACGGGTAATATCTTTAAAAGATGCATTCTGCAATAGCTGCGTTCTGAAAGCCTCATATTGTTTGCTTACTTCATTGGTATAATTTATCGTTAACACGCGGTCTTTATCAAAGCCCAGGGATTTTGTTTGCATATAATGCAATTGCTGAAACACGATAACAGTTGTAATGATCAAAATAATACTTATAGCAAACTGTGATACAACCAATACTTTACGAAATGAAATACCCGCACCTCCTGCTTTAAATAATCCTTTTAATGTTTTAACAGGCTGAAAAGATGACATAAACAAAGCTGGATATATACCTGAAATAATGCCTACGATAAATGGCGTAAATAACAAGGGTATTAAAATCCTTTTTCCCAGTAATGTTTGAAAAGAAAGCTGCTGGCCGGATAACCTGTTAAGCCCGGGTATAGCAGCCCAGGTAAGTAATAATGCAATTGCGGCTGCAACAATGCAAATAAGTACTGATTCGCTCAGGAACTGGAATATCAATTCTTTTTTTCCCGCTCCTATTACTTTACGTATCCCGATTTCTTTTGCGCGAAGTGTTGAACGGGCCGTAGATAAATTCATATAATTTATACAGGCGATCAGCAAAATGAATAATGCAATTGCCGAAAAAATATATACCCGGCTGATATCGCCGTTTGGCTCAGCTTCGTAATCGGTATGTGAATAAAGATGGATATCTGTGAGCTTTTGTAACCCAAGGGTAGTTAGTGATGAAGGTTTATATCCTTTGTATTCATCAGCCATGTGCTTATCAATAAAGGCAGGAAACCTGCGCTCAAGATTAGCGGCATTATAACGCGGCGGCAATAATAAATAAGTGAAAAAAGAATTGTTACCCCAATTGGTGCGTAAACCATTTTCTCCATATACAGTTGAATCCTTAAGCGTGTTAAAGGATACCAGCATTTCTGGGTGCATATGTGAGTTAGACGGAAAAGATTTATAAATGCCGTTTACTTTAGCATCAAACTGGCTGTTAAACCTTATAACTTTATTAATAGGATCTTCATCTCCAAAATACTTTTTGGCTGTTTCTTCCGTCATCATAACAGAAAAAGGTGCTTCCAATGCTTTTTTAGCATTACCCCTGATGATTTTCAGAGAAAATACATCAAACAGGTTTTCATCCGCGAAATACAAACCCTTTTCGTTAAAAATTTTATCCTTGTAGCGTGTAGGTATCGGCCCATTTTCCAACAGCCGCGTCATTTTTTGTATTTCCGGGAATTCAGTGGGAAAATAATATCCAAAAGGTGGAGATATACTACTGAGCTTAAGTGCGATATTGCCATTGGTATTTTTAAAAGTCCTGGTTACACGATAAATATTTTCAGCTTTGGTATTCCATTTATCGTAACTGAGCTCATTTAATATATAGGTTGTAATAAGCAGGCAACAGGTAAGTCCGATAGTAAGCCCAAACAGGTTTATGAATGAAATAAAACGATATTTCATCAAATTCCTGATTGCAATTTTCAGATAATTCCTGAACATATTATACTAAAGGAAAGCGGATGCCTTCTTAACGGGTTAGAAAAGCAATAAACGGACTCCAGGGTAAATCGCTTACTGTAGAAGATATATCTACTATTTCCGTTGATGTATTTTCATCACATTGCATTACTTCATACCGGCTTGCGGTGCAGGTGCCCGCCGATACTTTTTGAGCAATAACAATCACCAATATAAGCAACGCGATTAACATGGTGATTTGTTGCATTTTGGTTTGAAATTGCTTTGTCATATGTTTTGTTTAATATTTTTAAAAGAATCTAAGCCTCTCCCTCCTTCTCCCTCTCCTTACAACGGAGAGGGAGCGGTGCTGCAGAATATTTCCAAACAGTATACCTACCACATCAACTTTAGGATAAACCCTGACTTGCCTTTACCACAGCGCTTTGTGTAACTTTGTGTGCTTTGTGCCTTGGTGGTTCAAAAGTTTAAATCATTTTCAAATTCATTTCCTCACTTTTATGCTCAACATCCTTAGCTATAATCAGCTTCTTCGAAAAGCGGGCCCCTGTGCTTAGGTCTCCTCTCCTTTGGAGAGGCCGGGAGAGGCTGCTACACCAATATATTCTCCGTTACCGTTTGCCCATCCAGCATGCGAATGATGCGGTGGCTATACCTTGAATCATGCTCGGAGTGTGTAACCATAATAATAGTCGTTCCCTGCTCATTCAAATCGGTAAGCATCTGCATTACTTCATTACCATTGCTGCTATCCAAATTACCTGTAGGCTCATCCGCAAGAATTAATTTAGGATTATTTACCACTGCACGGGCTACAGCCACACGCTGCTGCTGGCCTCCTGATAATTGCTGCGGATAGTGATTGCGCCTGTGCATAATCTGAACCTTATCCAGCACTTCTTCTACTCTTTTTTTACGATCGGCAGATTTTACGCCGGTATATATTAACGGCAATTCCACGTTCTCAAATACTGTCAGTTCATCAATAAGATTAAAGCTCTGAAATACGAAGCCGATATTATGTTTACGCAGGTCAGCTCTTTTACGTTCATTGAAATGGGCTACTTCAATGCCATTAAACAAAAAGCTGCCGGCATCAGGATCATCAAGCAAGCCAAGTATATTAAGCAAAGTTGATTTTCCACAACCTGAAGGCCCCATCACTGCTACAAATTCACCATCTTTTACTTCAAAAGAAAGTTTATTTAGCGCTACCGTCTCCACTTCTTCTGTGCGATATATCTTTTCAAGGTCTTTAATCTTAATCATTGATGATGTATTTTATTATATACGAAATAGTTTTTAAAAAGTTACAGGGGCAATGAGCTGTTGGCTATGGACTGTGAGACAAAAAGACACTGACTGCTGATAGCTCATAGCCCCTGGCTCACCGCTCTCTACCCTACTTCAAAATCAACTCCTGCATATTTACATAATTTTCATAGCTGCTTGTTATTACTTTATCACCGGGGTTTAATCCTTCAGTTACTTCATAGTAATCCTGGTTTTGATTACCCAATACAATGTTCACTCTGTATGCCCTGCTGCCGTCTTCAGAAACTTTAAATATCCAGTTGCCGCCTGTTTGCTGAAAAAATCCTCCGCGCGGTAAAAGCAATGCTTTTCTTTCTTCGCTTAATGCAAGCAGGGTTTGCAATGTTTGTCCGCGGCGAATACCTTTAGGCACTTTGCCGGTAAATTCCATATCTACCTGGAAACGACCATTGGTAACCTGCGTAAATACTTTCTTGATCTCAAGCTCATACGTTGAATCAGCAAAAGTAAAGCGCCCTTTTTGCCCGGGGTAAATACGGGAGATGTAATGTTCATCTACATCAACCCTTACTTTAAACCCACTCAACACATCTATTTGTCCAAGCCTTTGTCCTTTATTTTTATTTTCACCTATTTCAGCATCAAGCGATGTTAACTGCCCGTCAACCGGTGCACGTACAATCAGGTCGCCTACTTTTTTCTGCATAATATTTAATGCCTGCTGTGAGCCAGCATATGATTGTTTATCCTGCTTCGACTGTTGCAGCCTTGAAAGAGAATCCTGCTCAAGTATGCGCTCTGTTAACATCTTTTTGTCGAGCAGGTAATTATAATTGATTTCTGATTGCTTAAACTCCTGCGAGCCGATTACTTTCTGCTCATACAAATCTTTATTAAGATTATATAAACGTTCCGATTCTTTTAGCTGGCTTTCCACATCGGCCATCTGGTTAAGCTTTGATACCGTGTTCTGCAAAGCATTATTGTTGTTGATCTGCATTTGCGTAAGTGTGTTGTACACGGTATTCTGCTGGCTCATTAATGTCATTAAAAGATCTGTATTGGAAAGCCGGAGAATAGGTTGTCCTTTTTTCATGATGGTACCATCTTCCACAAACTTCTCCTCTACCCTGCCGCCTTCCTGTGCATCAAGATAAATACTGGTAAGCGGAAGTACAACACCATTTACAGGAATGGTTTCCTGGAAAACGCCCTGCTTAACTTCGCTTACGGTTATCCGCTCAGTATCAACATTAAGCTTAGGCTTGCCTGAAGTGAAATAATAACTTGCTCCTATTAATCCGATGATAGCCGCGATACCAACAATGGTAAGTATCCGCTTTGTACTCCATTTTTTCTTTTGTATTACTCTGTCCATTTTATCAAAACTATTATACTGCTTTCTTATAAAAACCTCCCGGCTCATGCCGGAAGGCAAAATCAATACTGAAACAGCCATTTATAAAGGAATGATGTGCCAGAATGAAACACTATTGAAAACCAGCTTTTTATCAGGAAACAGCGCTTTATTTTCGTACGCTACCGATACACAAAGTGTACGGTTTTGATACAGTTATAAAAATGTGCTTATTACAGAAGCTTGTTTTATATCCATGATCATCAAAAATCCCTTTTATTAAAGATTTGGTTAAAGAGTCTATAATTCTGAAATCTCACGGAAGAAATCACTGAGCTTTTGTTCATCAAGCCTGCCATTTGTTCTTACACCGCTGCATAAGTCTACGCCAAAAGGTTCAACATATTCTATGGCCTGCTTTATGTTATCCTTATGTAAACCACCGGCCAGGAATAAAGGAATGCGGATAGCTTCTCTTATTTTTTTGCTCAAATCCCAGTTATGTGTTCTGCCTGTGCCTCCCAGCTCTTTCACAGCTAAATTGGGATTACCGCTGTCGAGCAGTATCGCATCAACATACGCAGCAATTTCAACAGCCTCTTTAACCGAATTGTCATCAATAACATGTATCACCTGCACAAGCTTTACATGCAGCAGTTCCTTCCGCAACAGGTCGTACTGCTTTTCTTCCAGCGCATCTACTATCTGAATGGTAGAAGTATGCACCCTTTTATAGTGATTGATTATTGCATCGGCTTTTGTTTCGCTGGTAAGCAGGAATGTTGATACAGGCGGAGGAACTTTTTTTGCAATTTCATGTATCAACGCATCATCAATTATGCCCGGGCCGCTCGGCATCTTACCAACCAGCCCCAAAGCTGATGCGCCGTATTGTATGGCAAGCATTGCTTCATCAACACTGCTGATACAACATATTTTTACTCTGGGTTTCATCATTTCATCTGTATATGCTTTACATACTACCCGGCTTTTCAGGGCTTGTTTTACATAAACCTTTACGCCAATAATTGTGTTGCCTTTTCTGTAATCACCTCTTTTATCTTTCCCTTAAACAATGATACAGCAAATGGCAGGTCGGCATTTATATCCACTCCATCATCTTTTACATCTATCAAACCTGAAAGGTCAAAACCCATTGCAGAAAAAGAAAATGCTCCTTTATCTCCCTCCCAGTTTTCTTTAACATTTGAAACAATATTCGCCTGCTCCTCTTTCACCTGCTGCAATAATCCTTTTATTCTTAACAAAGCTTCTTCCTTTGGGAGGCTATGGGGTATATTAATATTTAATGATGACATAATACTGCGCTTAAATAAGTAATATGATTTATGTATCGATATGGCTGTTCAATGATAATGCCATTACCTGCAAAGTTGTGGATGGTTATTGAAAGATGAAAATACTTTTTTACAAATTCATGCTTTGAATACTGAAGAAGATTCTTTTGTGAGAGCATTTTGCCGGAATTTTTTTATCGGAGAATTTAATATCTGTTTGGCAATTAATATTCATTCCATTACCTTTGCCACCCTTTAGGTTCGGGAGGTAGTTCAGCCCGGTAGAATACCTGGTTTGGGACCAGGGGGTCGCAGGTTCGAATCCTGTCCTCCCGACTTTACAGGACAAGCTGGAATTATTTCCACTTGTCCTGTTTTTATTTTCGCCAGAACCCACGTTCAGGATGTATATTAGCCTTGCTGCTTCATTGATCTACCTAAGCATCATTTTATTTTCCGGTATAAACAAGTGTTTGCCGCATTTCTTTTTCAACCTGTTCTTTTAGCACTACCATCAAAACTTTGAACAGCTAAGAAAAGATATTCAACGAAAACATACAGGGATTGTAAATCTATTATGATGTGGCATCATTTTTTTAGGATATAAATCATATCAGGAGATACGTCAAAATGTAAAAAAATGAACTGGAAGCCAAAGCCTGTATTAAGCGAAGCGGAAATTGAGAGGGGAATGAAAGTTATGATCGTTGACGGAATTGCCTCTGAAATAATGACAACACTTACGGGTGGAACTTTCTTAGTTGCAATGGCATTGCTTGCAGGAGCTAACAACTTAGAAATAGGTTTACTGGCCAGTGTTCCAACTGCAACTAATTTATTACAGCTCACTTCTATCTGGTTATGCAGGAAGATACGGAGCAAAAAACTGCTATGTGTGAGTTTATCGGTTACTGCACGTATTCCTCTCTTTATTCTTGGCTTATTAGCGCTAACGTTAGAGAAATTATCTTTCAATATATTGATTACAATGCTTTTTTTTTACTACGCATTTGGCTCCATATCCGGTCCTATATGGAATGCATGGGTTAAAGACCTGGTTCCTGTTTCCCGGCTTGGTACCTATTTTTCCAAACGAAGCAGTTATATGCAGATGCTTAATGTTATACTTGGGCTCAGCGTAGCTTTTCTGATGGATCATATAAAAAAAGAATACCCCTATTTTGAACAAAAAACTTTTGGCTGTATGTTCATTGTGGCTGGTATGGTAGGTATTGCCGGAGCTATATATATGAGCAGATCACCAGAGCATATAACAATGGTTTCAAATGAAAATATTTTTGCACTGCTTCGTAAGCCACTAAAAGATATTAATTTCAGGCACCTGCTTTCTTTTAATTCCCTATGGCTTTTTGCTGTTAATATTGCGAATCCTTTTTTTACAGTTTTCATGTTGAAATCAGTAGGATTATCGCTTTCTTTTATACTTATATTGACAACCATAAGCCAGGTTTTCAGTATTCTGACCATAAGAATTTGGGGAAAATATGCAGATCGGTTCAGCAATAAAAATATCATTGCCCTGGGCGGCCCCTTGTATATGCTTTGCCTGGTTGCCTGGTGTTTTGTAGGACTTAATCAGAATGCGCTTATTAATTATTTACTTTTATTCCTAATACATGTGTGCATGGGCATGGCAAATGCTGGAATAAATCTTTCCCTTACTAACATCAGCTTAAAACTGTCTCCATCTACTGAGGCTATTATATATTTATCTGCCAGAAATATTGTGACCGCTGTATTTTCCGCAATCGCGCCCATAGCAGGAGGATTGCTGGTTGATTTTTTTGCTAACCGCTCTTTGAATGTAAGAGTACAGTGGATGGGTCCTGTTGCAGAAAAAAATATTTACCTGATCAATTTACACCAATGGAATTTTCTTTTTATGATTGGAGCTATTATAGCGCTCATATCATTGAACTTGCTCATTAGAGTGAGAGAAAAAGGAGAAGTGGAACAAAGCCACGCAGCACGCATATTACTTGGCAATATTAAGAACTCTGTTAAAGATTACTTTATCATTGGCCAGATTTTAAGTTTTCACCAAAGCATTATTGAAAAAATACGTAAACGATGATAAGACAACTCAATTTTCTATTTTTAATTATTGGTGGTATCTGATTTGCAGTAAACATATTCATTCATCTTAAATTTTACTTTTATGCAAAAGCCATCATCAAAAGGGAAAACAGGTAGATGCAGATCCTTCTTCAGGAAAAGGAAAACCATTAAGTTCCCCAAAAAGGTAAAGCCTGCCTATGCTCCATAACGTTTCTGGCAAAGCGGGCAAAAAAATGTTCGCCGGTTGGTACGGCCAAAATATTCTTTAAGAATCGGCCCATGGCAGCGTATGCAGGGCACTTTTTTGCCTGCAAAAGGATTTGCAAGCTCTTTAAGGATTACGATTGAAGGTACTTCAGGCATATACATCATTTGATTGACACAACAGTAGTAATAAAAAGGTCTGCAAAATTCATGTTTACAACCTCCAAACTCATCACCCTATACTAAAATAATATCCTCATTATCAATTGAAGTTTTTCCTTTGGCAGTTTGTTCTCTTACCTTACAAACGGGAAGCCCCATCCGTTCCCGGTATTTGGTAACGGTTCTTCTTGCTATCATATATCCCTGGTTGCGCAACAATGTAGTGATCTGCTTATCTGTAAAAGGCCGGGCTTTATCTTCATCTTTTACAATATTTTTAATAGCAAGCTCTACTATAGCACTACTCTTTGCTTCCCCGGTTGTTGTAGGCACACCTTCTGAAAATAAGCTTTTCAAACTGACGGTGCCGAAGGGAGTAGCAATATGTTTATTAGAAATTAGTCTTGAAACAACAGAAATATTAAGACCAGTTTTATCAACAATATGCTTCATCAACATAGGCTTAAGATCAATTTCGCAGCCTGAGCAGAAATATTCCTGCTGTAATAGCACAATACAATGCATTATTTGTAACAGGTGCTTTTCTCTTAACCGGATGGCTTCGACAAACCATTGCGCCTGCTGGTATTTCTGCCTCAAATATATTTTTTCATTTTGATTACTTACCCCTGATGAGAAGACATGTTCTTCGGCATAGCTGCTGTTAATTTTTATTGATGATGCCATAGTCTTATTCAAGCCAACTTTTAAATTATCGCCTTCAAACGATAATATAAAATCGGGTATGATATAGGCCAATGAAGTGATCTCTGTATCAACCGGCGCCTTTCTCAACCTGGATAAAAAACCAAGAATAGCTGTAAGAGAAAAATTATTTTTTGCAATGGATTGATTAATTTCTTTCCACCTGCCTCTTTGCAGATCAGTAAAGTGATGGTTCAAAACATATAAAGTACCTCCAGGAATATTTTTTTTACCTTTTTGAGAGACCTGCAAAAGATAATATTCGAGTATGCCAGATGAAGCAACGCCTAATGGCTCTAATTGTTGAACATGTGCAATTACATTACGTACATCATCTTCAGTAATACAGCACGAGTTTTTAAAAGAAAAATCGTCAGCCAGTGTTGTAATATCAAGTTCAAGATATCCTTTATCATTGCAGGAATCAAGAATAAAACAACCCAGGTTGTAATATATCGGTGTAAGCTTTATGTACTTTAGTTGTTGTTTTAAATCGGTGCGGTAATCACCTTGTATTTCATTATCGGAAAGATACCATTGTTCTTCAAATCCATTTGAGTCTACAAAATACTGGTGCCGATCTGTATAATCATTATTATAAAAATCTTCCCAGCTCTGCCATTCCTCAAGCGCTTCATTTACGGAACGCTTCGCCTCCTCTTCAACCGCATTGTCTGTTTTATCTAAAAAAGGATTTTCTTCTATCTCATATTCTATTCGCTGCTTCAGGTTAAGCGTGTCAAGCTGAAATACCGCGAGCTGCGCAATCTGCTTGGGATTAATCGTCAGGTGTTGTCCTATAGACTGATGTTGATTCAGCATGGATTGTCTTATTAAGCCAATGTGAAGTACAAATACCAAGCCATCCGTGCCAGTAGGCAACCCGTGTTTTCCCTGATATTTTTTATGATATGTTTATTGTCTGCAGTTGATGCGCCAATAAAATATATGGAAACATGCAGTGCGCTTATGCATGCTCTTTCATACGGTTGCGAATGCCTGATACTACCAACCGGAAAGTTCTACACGGTGTGCAATTTAATACGCAGCGATTGTGGAATTTAAGCGATATAAAATACCTTCGGCTGTTACCTGTTAACAATTAATTATTCTCTTTTTACAAGGGCACTGAACAATTATAAGGAATATAACTGGCACAATTTTGATACGCTCGTTTACTTTATAAGGAAAGCATCGTTAATCATAGAGGGCTTGTTTTACTGCAAAAAAGATAACATGCAATCATAGTCATTTAATATATATGTATGGATCTCGGCCACTGGATAGCTTTAATAAAGCAAAAATTATTTAACTGGGCTGTGGCATTTGTAAAGCTGCTTCCTAACCTGGTACTTGCCATCCTGGTGTTTCTTATTTTCTTTTTTGCAGCAAGGTTTCTACGGCGTTTTTTTTCCAGGATGTTTCTGAAAATGTCTGAAAAGCCCACAATAAGCGATCTTTTTTCTACCATTATTTACATAGTGCTCTTATTAGTTGGTTTTTTTATAAGCCTTGAGTTAATGCACCTTGAAAAAGCTGTAACCACTTTGCTTGCAGGAGCGGGCATAATAGGCCTGGCACTTGGCTTTGCATTCCAGGATCTCACGGCTAATTTCATATCCGGCATTTTTATCATTTTCAGAAAGCCTTTCGACACAGGTCATGTTGTTGAAACCAATGGATTTACCGGTACCGTTGAGGTGGTTCACCTGCGATCAACTATTATCAGAACCACAGGTGGCTTGCAGGTCACTATTCCGAACAAGGATATTTTTCAAAAGCCCATCACCAATTATACGCTCAGTGAAAAACGGCGTATTGAAATTGCATTCTCTGTTGATACAATTCCCGATACCAATAATATATTGAATACAATACGAAATGCATTAAGCGGTGTGCCTGCTATTAATCATATTGAGCCGGAAATATATTTTACTGACTTTACCGGTGACAAAATCAAAGTAGAGATATGGTGCTGGGTTGATGGCAGCGATCCTGAAAATTTTCTTAAAGCCCGCCATGATGTTATACAACACCTCGCAAAAGCGCTTGCGCCGCTCTTTCAGAAAGGTTGATCGTGTGCCAACTATAAACCAGAAACCTGAAACTATAAACATAAAAAACACGTGGCACAGGCTTTGATTTTGTAAATGAAAAAATTATGTTTAACAGGGATGGATTTACCACGAGCATATGGCAATCAACTTCGGAGCCGTACCAATCGTTGCATACGGGCACGCTGAAAAAAGAATTTGATATCATTATTGCCGGTGGTGGAATTACAGGAATAAGCACCGGACTGCTTTTGCAAAAGGCAGGAATGCGTTGCCTTCTTATTGAAGCCAGGAATATCGGGTTTGGTACCACAGGAGGCACTACTGCCCACCTGAATACATTGCTCGATACGCCTTATAGCACCATAAAGAAAAATTTTGGTGAAGATAATGCCCGATTGGTGGCCAGTGCAGCAGTTGAAGCCATTAACCTGATCAGGAAAAATATCAGGGAATATGCTATTGCATGCAACTTCGTAGAAGCTGATGCATATTTATTTGCACAAAACGAAAGCCAGGATAAGGAATTGCAGCAAATAGCAGACAGTACAAATGTTGCAGGTGTGCCTATGGAATTTGTAGAAAAAATTCCCATTCCGGCTGAATTTACGACCGCTGCTCGGGTACACGGGCAGGCTAAGTTCAACCCTATCCGTTACCTGTATGCCATTGCCGGTGAATTTGAAAAGGCCGGTGGAATTATTTTACAGCATACCCGTGTTACAGCAGTGGAAGAAACAGCTCCTTTAAACGTTAGTACAGGCACGGATGCATTTACCTGCCGGTATCTCATCTATGCAACACATATTCCTCCCGGCGTAAATTTATTACACCTACGCTGCATGCCATACAGAAGCTATGCAATGGCAGTTCGTTTAAGTAACAACAATTATCCTGAAGACCTGTGTTATGATATGTACGACCCTTATTATTATTATCGTTCACAGGTTATTGATGGAGAAAATTATTTAATAGCGGGCGGAAAGGATCATAAAACAGGACATGAAGAGAATACAGAAAAATGTTTTGAACATTTGGAAAGCCATATCCGTAAATATTTCCAGGTGGCAGAGATTACCAACAGGTGGTCATCACAATATTTTGAGCTGGTGGATGGATTGCCGTATATAGGCCAGTTGCCGGGAAGCACATCCGGTATATATGTGGCTACCGGCTTTGGTGGTAATGGAATGATCTACAGCAACGTTGCTGCCTTAACATTGAGTAGAATACTCACGGGACAGGATACTGACTATCAAAAATTATTTGACCCCGGCAGGATCAAGCCGATAGCAGGCTTCACCAATTTCGTACAGCATAATGCTGATGTTGTGAAGCAGTTCCTTGGCAAGCTGCTTCCTGCTGAAAAGCTGGAAGTATTATCCGGTATAGCTGCAGAGGAAGGAAGATTAGTAAAATATGAACACCACAAATTAGCCGTTTTTAAGGATGCTCAGCATAATATACATATGGTGCACCCGGTATGTACACATTTAAAATGCGATGTACAATGGAATGTGGCTGAACGGTCGTGGGACTGTCCCTGCCATGGGGCGAGGTATGATGTAGATGGTAAAGTTATTACAGGGCCGGCAGGCAGGGATTTGGAAAAAGTAAATATCGAATAATTGCAAACCTACAATGGTACCAGGTTATCAATCAAACTTCAACTCCGGAAATAATATGTACGATAAAAACGGCTGTACAAATCAATTGCCACCAGCTAAATGTGGAAGTAAGTACACTAAGCCTGCAATTAGAACCGCATAATTAATTCATAAAATCTTATATAGCCTTGAAAACGCCATGGCGCTTCTTTTGTAATTGTTACACATGACAATTGCTTTATTTAATTCATTTAAAAATTAAAATTTATGGTACAAACAAGGAGATTAGGGCAAGGTAACCCGCGCAGCAATTCAAATAGGGGGCGAAACCAAAGCTCACTGGGCCGTACAAATAGTTCACAGTATGAAGAGGATTACGATGATGATGAAGATTATGAAGATGATGAAGATGATGATTATGAAACATCCGCAAGATATGAAGATGAAGATGAGGACGATGATGACTATGATGAAGACGAGGACGATGATGATGAGGACGAATATAGTGGCGCTTATGCAAGCAATGAGGATGATTATGATGAAGACTATGATGAGGACGAAGGCGAAGAGGATGAGTATGAAGAAGATGATCGCGGAAGCTCATCCGGCCGTTCACGTGGAGGATTTGGAAGCAGGCGTTCCGGATCAGGGCGAGGATTTGCTTCAATGCCGCGGGATGAAGTGCGCCGGATAGCCCGCAAAGGTGGTGAGGCCTCTCACGGCGGTGGAAGGGGAAGAAGCGGAAGAAGCAGGAGCTCAGGCAGAAATAATAGTTCAGGAAGAAGCAGAAGTAGTTCAGGCAAAAGCAGATCAGGATCAGGATCACGTTCCGGCCGCAGAGGTTTTGCAGCTATGCCAAGAGAAGAAGTAAGACGTATAGCCCGTAAAGGTGGTAAGGCTTCTCATGGCGGAGGTAGTAGCACTTCAGGTTCCGGATCAAACGGAAGCAGGAGGAGCAGCTCAGGTTCACGCGGTGGCAACAGCGGTTCAAGGTCTCGCAGCGGAAACAACAGATCCGGCTCCCGTTCCGGCAGCAGCCGCGGAAGAAGCCGTTCTTCTTCAAGATAAACAGAAACAAAAGGCTGAATCTACGTAAATAACATTACAGGCATAATGCCTGTAATGTTATATGATAACCCAAAAAAAATTTAAAAAATGGCAACAAAGCAAAAGAGTCCGCAAACGAATACCGGCATGGCATCTGCGAAGCAGTCAGCAACAAGCGAGCAAAAAGAAAACACTTCAAACCAAAATAACAATTCGTCTTTGCTGGAGAAGTTTTTTATTGACCAGTTAAAAGATATTTATTATGCGGAACAGCAGTTAACAAAAGCATTGGTGGAAATGAAAGAAGCTACCTCTACTGAAGAGCTTGAAGATGCTTTTGATACGCATGCAAAACAAACAGAGCGACATGTTAAACGGCTTGAAAAAGTATTCCAGTCACTGGAAAAAGAACCTGAAGGAAAAAAATGCGAAGCAATAGAAGGTCTGATTCGTGAAGCAAAAACCATCATTAATGAAACGCAATCCGGAACAATGACAAGGGATGCTGCCTTAATAATTGCCGCGCAAAAAATTGAACATTATGAAATAGCAACCTATGGCGGGCTTTTACAGCTTGCCTTAACGATGGAGCGTGAAAAAGCAGCCGATTTATTGGAAAAGACATTACGGGAAGAAGAAGAAACAGATTTACTGCTTACGGATGTGGCTGAATCTTTTATAAATATTGAAGCCGAGGAAGAAAAAAAATATTCCTGGAACCAAACAGCATAATGACATGTCAAACCAAATTATAGGGGGTTGTTGAAATGTAGGCGTGAGAGAAACCTTCACGTCTTACATTTCATATTCCAGGTTTAAGGACAGGAGTTTTTTTGTTCACGTAAGTGGTTGCGCGTGCCGGCTTTTCTTTTCATCGCTTATTCCTTCCTCTTTGCTTTTTACAATGCTTATCTACCATTTCTTTCAATATAAATTTTTTCTATCTCGTCTATATCCTCCGTTAATGCAGAGAGCCGTACACCTTGCATAATATCTTCCCTGATAAAGGCATTACTATCAAAGGCGGGATTAACAATATTGATGAAATTATTTTTTTGAATATGAATGTAACCATCTTCCAGTTTTTTCACTGGTATTTTCCTGCAGAACAAAATTTGTGGAATCACGCAAAAGAACAAGCGCAGCACCTGGCAGACCTTGGTATTACACATGTATGGCTGCCGCCTGCATACAAGTCAGCACAGGGAACAGAAGAACCCGGCTATGCGGTATACGACCTGTATGATCTCGGTGAGTTTGATCAAAAGGGAACCGTAAGAACGAAGTATGGAACAAAGCAGGAGTATATTGACTGCATCAATACCATACATGAAAAAAAGATGCAGGTACTGGCAGATATTGTATTAAATCACAAAATAGGTGCGGATGAGAAGGAAGAGATGCCCGTTATACTGGTAAAAGAAGACAACCGTAATGAGAAAACCGGTGATGAGAAAAAAATAATCGCCGATACGCGGTTTACCTTCCCCGGGCGCAACAACATGTATTCAGATTATGTGTGGAACTGGCACAGCTTTACAGGCGTAAGCGGAGATGATGGTATTTATTTGATATTAAACGAACATGCCAATGGTGAATGGGATAAGGTGATGGAAGAAGAATTTGGCAATTATGATTACCTGATGGGGTGTGACATTGAGTTCCGCAATCCTGCAGTGCGGGAAGAATTAAAGAAGTGGGGAAAATGGTATGTGGAAACCACGGGTATAGATGGTTTTCGGCTGGATGCTGTTAAGCATATCAATATTGATTTCTATCCCGAATGGCTGCATTTTCTGCAGGAAAGTCTTCATAAAAATTTTTTTTGCATAGGTGAATACTGGAAAGCTGACCTTACTGCATTACTTGCATATATAGACGCGACTTCGGGCATGATACAACTTTTTGATGTGCCGCTTCATTTCAATTTTCATAAAGCATCCCGTGAGGGAAAGGAATTTGACCTGCGCGCCATCTTTGATAATACGTTGGTGAAAACCCGGCCGGAGCTGGCAATTACATTTGTTGACAACCATGATACACAGCCGCTTCAATCGCTGGAATCATGGGTGGATGCATGGTTTAAACCCCATGCATACGCTATGGTGCTGCTGAGGGAGCAGGGAATTCCATGCGTTTTTTACACTGCATTATATGGTGCTGTTTATACAGATGGTAAAAACGGCAGCAGCGGCAATGTTGAAATTCCGCCAACTGCAGAGCTTGAAACGCTGATGAAGGTACGTGCATATAAAGCATATGGCGCACAGACAGACTATTTTGATGACGCTCATATTGTCGGATGGACACGTTCGGGCGCTGATGATCCATATAGCGGTTGCGCAGTATTGATCTCTAACGGAAATGGCGGGGAAAAAACAATGTGCATGGGAGAAAAGCATTCCCGTAAAACCATGTTCAATGTATTGGGCAACCAGCCAAATGAAATTATTTTGAATGATACAGGACAAGGTTTGTTTACTGTTGAAGAAGGGAAAATTGCGGTGTGGTTGTTGAAAGAATCTAATGAAAAATAGTATGCCTTTGATTTGTTATCATAGTTCTCACGAACAATTTTCTCCATCACATTTACTGAGGCTGGTTCAACTGGCCGAGCAGGCGGGGTTTGGGGGCATTCATTCTTCAGATCATTTTCATCCCTGGAGCAGACGGCAGGGGCAAAGTGGTTTCACTTTGAGCTGGATTGCAGCAGCCATGCAGGCAACACAGCTTCCGTTCAGCATGGTTTGTGCGCCGGGCCAGCGCTTACATCCTGCCATTGTTGCCCAGGCAACAGCTACACTTGCTGAAATGTTTCCGGGGCGGTTCAATATAGAGCTTGGGAGTGGTGAAGCCATTAATGAAAGCATTACCGGCGACCCCTGGTTGCCTAAAGCGCAGCGCAATGAACGGCTGCTGGAGTGCTATCATATCATTAAAAAATTATTGGGCGCGGAAGAAGTAAGCTTTAACGGGCATGTACATGTAAAAAATGCAAAGCTATATACGTTACCACCCCAACAGCCATTACTGCTCTGTGCTGCTATAACTGATGAAACAACCATATGGTCTGCAGGATGGGCCGACGGCTTGCTCACCACTGCGGGTGAAACAGGTGCGGTGGCTAAAAAAATTGCACTGTTCCGTTCAAACGGCGGAACCGGTAAACCGGTGTACCTGCAATTTGCTTTTTCTTATGCAAGAAATAAAAGTGAAGCACAGCAGGAGGCATACGACCAGTGGCGCTCCAATGTGTTGCCTGCAGAAAAACTGGCCAATTATGCCAGGGTGGAACAGTTTGATGAGGCATCAGAAAATATATTGCCCGGCGAGGTAATGCATGCAATACCTGTTTATTCAGATATATATGCGCTCCGCAAAAGCATTCAGGAATATCTTTCGCTTGATATTGACAGGCTGATCCTGCACAATGTAAGCCGGCACCAGGAAATATTTATTGAAGATTACGGGCAAACGGCATGATGTTAAAAGCAATGTCTCTTTTCGTGAGTGTGAATAAAAACCACTTACCATTGTTTTAGAGGCATCGTGACTTTCATTAACGATGCCTTGTGTTTAGAACAAGTCCGAATTCAGTTCATTCTGTTGCTCAATGGCATTACCCAATAATTGATAAAATTCATTTGAATTTCCAAGAAGATCTTTCCATATTCTACCTCCGGCTGTATTAGGAACACTGTGGAGAGTAATTTTCTCGTCGGTGGGAAAAATCACCTCATAAACTTTGCTGCCATCTGCATTTAAAATCCTGGCCCTGGCAGAAATACTTCTTCCTTTGAAATTAATATTTAAATAATACGGAAGAACCATATCAATGAAATTACTTAAAAGATTTTTGAAGGGAATCTGCTTTTGCAAGATGTGCTTCAAGCTTTGGAATTGTAGCAATAATAAAAGATTTTACATCTGCATTTATATCATCATCACTTGCATCTCTGAAAAGATCTATTGTTTTTTTATGATCTGTTACCATCATGTCCATAAAATCTTTGTCAAAATCTTTTGCTTTTTTGCCACCAAGATCAATTATATTTTTTTGATGATCTTCACCAAAAGCACCAGGCAATGTTATATTTAACTGTGAAGCAAGCGTTTTTACTTCATCATTAACGGCAGTATGATCTTTTACCATCTGGCTTGCAAAGTCTTTAACTGCCTTTCGCGTAGCTTTTTCTTCACCTATTTTTCCTGCTGCAACTTCAGCCAGGCCACCGTCTGCAGCTTTTAGAAGAAAATTACTTGTATTTTCTTTTGTTTTTGAAATATCAGAAACAGTTTCCTGTTTTGCTTCGTTGGTCGAATCTGCTTTTTCAACCGGATCAGATGTATTGCTATTACATGCAATAAGCGATATTATTGCACCGGTAACGATGTATGTTTTCATATTTTAAAATTTAAATGCTTTAATTTTTTTTTCTTTTTTTATGCTTTGGATGATCCTCCGATAATGCGTAATAATACCAGTATGATGGCTATGACCACGAACAGGTGAATAATGCTACCGGCAGCATAACCCCAAAAACCTATTGCCCAACCTGTTACCAGGAGGACAGCAATGACATAAAGTAAATTACCCATAGAAATTTAATTTGAATGTTCACGATACATAACACTTGTACAAATAATCGGCCGTTCTTCATCGTCGTTCTGAATCTTTCTGCAGATATATAAGATCACTACTGTTATGTTAAAAATCATTTGTCATATTTCTTTGTGAGAAATGAAACGGGAAATGTGTGAGATGCTCATATTTATCGCCTGCCCGCCGGTTGGCAAGTGTGCCATCTCATGTTTAATATAACACCAATTACAGAATGAAAGCCAATAGTACCAGGGGTCCGGATATGTAGAATTACGGGTGAAGCTTAATAAAATATTTACGCGTTTCGGGAAAGAAAATTCCCAACGATCAACGGAATGCCCTGCCCGTGCGTGTGAAAATATATTTCTGGCAGGTAAAAAGATGGTCATTTTATCTCGCTGCCGGAAATGTGAGCGTGCTGCATACTAATTTCAATTGTAAAAATGCATACAATACTCCGTTCAGCTGGTAACGCAGTACCCTCCGGATATCTTCCGGAAGCATTGGTTCATTTAAGATACTCCTGTAAGCGGCAATCATTTTCTTTTCGCTATCACAACACTGGTGGATCATAACTTCCCTGTTTTGAATGTCAATCCCGGTATCAGCGGGTAAAATCTGTTCATTCGCCATCTCAAGCACCTTTACAGACGCTTCGTTAACCGGAGCGCCCATCATATATAGCTGAGACTGCAGCTCACACGCATAATGGTTATTTTCCTGCGCAAGATAATGGATAGTATCTCTTAGCTGCCGGTGGTTTATAAACGCAACCGCCGTATCGTACTTTTGCTTTTCTCTTTGCAAAGTATATATCAGTTCACTGATCTTGCTGATTATGCCGGGGTAATTTGTGCGACGTGGCGTCTTAAGCATACATAACAAATTATAGTGAATAATTAAAGTAGCATTCAAATTGCATGCCTCCACAAAAACGCTTTGAATGCAGCCTATTCTCCACCGGTGCCTGCATTTGGTGCGTCAACAGGTTTTGATTGCGGCGATCCTTTCTGACGCAGGAAAATTGATAACACAACAATTGCAAATACAGAGAGAAATTCACTCTGCCAGTTCTGAAAAGATTCAAACCAGAAGCGACTGTCGAGCATGTATTTTCCGATACTTTGCAGGGGCTTTCCTTTTAACAATAGTTGTTCATTTTCATCTTTAAGGCTACCGTAAAAGTGAATAATAAACGAAATAATAAACAGTAATAACAATGCTAAGGTTAGAGAATGTTTATAAATTACCAATAACCATCCGCCTTTTCTTACAGCATAAGGCGCATCTTTTCTTTGCGGATCCGGTTCCCTGTCTACTGCCTCCTTATCGTTGAGTGATTTTGATTCAGATGAACCTTTTTGCTTCAGCCATATTGTTATTACAACAAACAAAGCCATCTGCAGAAATTCGCTTTCCCAATTTTCGAAAGTTGCCTGGATAAAATGCCCTGACTGTATATATTCCGGCATACTTAATTCCGGCATACCGTCATCTTTTCGTTCTTTATTATGTTCTGCAAAGCCGGTAAAAAACTGACCTGCTATACAAACTATAAATAACAGCAGAAAAAAAACAGACAGGGCATTATTACGTAAAAATTTTATCACATAATCTATGTTACTAAATACATACCAATACTGGCACTGTTTTTTATTTCTATAGTACAAAACATAATTTATGGCAACAACAAAAAAAGCAACATCAAACAAACAGATGTCAAAGAAATCCGGTGCAGGGCAAGGCAACACACAATTAGAAAAATATTTTGAAGATGCCCTAAAAGATATTTATTGGGCTGAAAAACATTTAACCAAAGCATTGCCCAAAATGAAGAAGGCAGCTACTACTGAAGAGTTGCAGACAGCTATTGAAGAACATCTTACGCAAACCGAGGAGCACGTTTCCCGGCTTGAAGAAGTATTTGAAATTATTGGCAAAAAGGCACAGGCTAAAAAATGTGAAGCAATGGAAGGACTTACCAAAGAGGGTGAATCTATTATTGAAGAGACCGAAGATGGCACAATGACGCGGGACGTAGGTATTATTATGGCCGCACAAAAGGTTGAACATTATGAAATAGCCACTTACGGCGGGCTTGTATCGCTGGCACAAACACTGGGATTAGAAGATGCTGTTGCTATTTTAGCAAAAACGCTGGAAGAAGAAAAGCAAACTGATCAGAGCCTTACTGATATTGCTAAAAGCAAGATCAATTGGGAAGCAGAGCAGGAATCTGAAGTTTAAAGCATTACTTCTACCAGAAGCCGGTTCACATTCCGATACCGGCTTCCTCTTATATAGCGGATTCCATCTTCCATAGCAGCGTTGGTGAATTACTATATATAATTGGCTATCGCTTCTTTTAGTGTTTTTACTCTAAACGGTTTAATAATTGCACCATTGGCTCCGGCCAAAAGAGCAAGTGTGTGTGTGTCAGGATCTGCAGACATAAGAAGTACAGGCAAGTGTTTATATTTAGCATGAGCTTTAAGAAAACGGCAAATGTCAACACCGTCTTTTCCAGACAGGTTTTTATCAATGATAAAAAGGTCCGGCGGCTCTGCTGATCCGTCTGATAGTTGTGCGTCGTCAGCAAAGCAATTAACCTGGTACTGCAATGTGCTTAAGGAGAGAATTACCGCATCACAAATGTCCTTATCATCTTCCAGTAGCATTATTTGTTTCATTTTATAGATTTTACAGGTAGCCTGAATGAAAAAATTGAACCTTGCCCCAAAATACTTTTTACCTGCAGCGTACCGCCGTGCTGGTGAATAATCTGAGCTGTGATATAGAGCCCCAACCCCATACCAGGAAAACTATCCATTTTATTGGCAGTAACCCGGTAAAAACGGTCAAAGATCTTTTGTTGATCTTCTTCAGAAATTCCATAACCATGATCTTCAACGCTGACCTCAATATAATCATGCACCTGCTGACTTTTTATTGTAATGACTGATGTATTTGGTGAATACTTGATAGCATTAGAAAGCAGGTTGGTAAGCACTTGCCCCATGCGCTCCTTATCTACCATTACAACCGGTAATGAATGCTCTTCAAATTTGAAGCCATGACGCGTTGTACGCCCAATCTCCTCCATCCGTTGACGGATCAGTGTGTTGATATCAACAGGTTCTATCTCGAGCTTAAGCCGCCCCTCGGATATTTTAGTCGTATCCAGGAGGTGATTGATCAGGGAGCTAAGCCGGTCAATCTGGTTACTCAGGCGCCCCAGCAGTTCCGCTTGTTCATAATTGCCGCTTTCCTTTAAGGCCTCCTGCACAATATCTGCATAAACCAGCATTGAAGTAACCGGTGTTTTGAGCTCATGGCTGGCAATGCCGATAAACTCGTCTTTTTGTTTTAATAATACCCTTAATTGCTGCTCGCTTTGGCGCAGCGCTTCTTCCGCTTTTTTCTCACGGGTTATATCCATGTTGATGCCGGTGATGTATTCAATTTCACCTTTGTCATTAGTCCATTTTTTTGATCGGGAATGTATCCATCTTATTTCTCCGTCTTTTCTCCTGATGCGAAATTCTTCTGCATAATCCGCCTGTTGCATAGCCACCACTTTATCCAGCGTGAGTATTTCTACTTTATCTTCTTCGTATTTGAATTTTAAAAAATCATTTACGCCTCCCTTAAACTCTCCTTCTTTCAGGCCGTAAAGAGCTTCCTGCTCTTTGTTCCATTGCAGCACATCTTTTTTTACATCCCAATGCCATAAGCCTATTTTTCCTGCTTCAATGCTTAGGCCAAGCTGCTCTTTCGCTTTACGCAAACGATGTTCTGATTGTATAAGTGCTTCTTCTACTTTAGCCCTTTCAACTGCCGCCCAGGTTCGTTCTGCAGCTTCTTTTATCAAACCAATTTCATGTTCTTTCCATTGCCTTGGCTTAATACTGTGTACCGCCAAAGTGGCTACCCATTTTCCATTTTTTACCAATGGCACAGCCACAAATGCGCCAATGTTAGCCAATTTCAATGCTGCACGTTCATTTTCCGATACACATTGGCAGGTTGCTATATCATTGCACAACTGCATCTTTCCCTGTGGCAACCCGTTTTGCAAATTCAGCAAAGGAAATTTTCCCGTACTGGCGGGCAACCCGTCAGCATAACTATGGTAAATCTGAACAAAGCTCCCATCTGTTTTAGCATAGTGGCAAAGATTTACATGGAGGCTGGCGCCTAATAAATCGGCAGCAGCAGCTTGTATTTGCAATGGATTGGCAAGCGGTCGCAGGGTATCGGTTAATTTTAATAAAAATTTTTGTCGTTCCTCTAACTGTTTGCGTTCGGTAATGTCATCAAACACCACGGCAACAAGCGGGCTGCCCGGGCCGCCAATAGAAGATGCAAAAGATGTATACCAATGGTCTGTTTCACCGAGGTGATATTCCATCCTCGCCGCCTCACCGGTACGGGCAACATTGCTGTAGAATGCCAGCCACTCGGGTTCAATATTTGGAAACAATTCAAGTACCGTTTTGCCGTCCCAGCTATCCAGTCCGGTTTGACGCTTAAATACTTTATTGGTTTCAATATAACGAATATCAAACGGCTCACCGGGTTCATTATAAATTATTTCAAGTACAACAAAGCCTTCGTCAATTGAATCAAACAGAGAGCGGTATTTTTCTTCGCTTTGCTTTAATGCTTCTTCTGCTTTTGCTCTTTCAATTGCAGTCCATGTGCGTTCGGCTACTTGTTCAACCAATTGTACTTCATCTGGTGTCCAACAACGAGGCGTTGAGCTGATAGCCACCATTGACCAAAGCGGCTTATGCTCAGCTTTACGTACGGTTGCAGCCACCATTGCACGCATGCCTAACCTGGCACTGTTTTGCTTTTCTGTTGCTGATAAGTTTTGTCTTTCAAAATCATCTTCTATAACAACGGTCTGGTCTAATACAGCTTTGTACGCTTCGGGGTAATGAGAAAGGTCAAACGTATCCGGCAAAGGCGGCACCGTTTCATTGCCAATTTGATAATCGAGTAATGCAATGTTTTTATCTAAATTATAAGAAACCATATAACTGCGATCTATCCGCAAATATTCAATAAGCATTTCGAGTGCTTTGTTAGCTACTGCATCTGCTGTTCGCTCTGCACGAAGATTATCCGAGAATTGTAGCAGAAACTCCTGTTGTTGTTCACGGCGCTTGCGTTCGGTGATGTCATCGAAAACAATTGCAATTTGCCTGCTATTACCATCACCAATACGAGACGCCTGGGTTTGATACCAACGATCCGTTGCTTCGTGCCAATTTTCGAAACGGGATGTCTTGCCTGTTTTTAAGACTTTATCATAGTTTTCAAGCCAATAACTCTCAGTAGCAGGAATAATTTCGCTTCCCAATTTGCCAATAGGATTTTTTATCCCGGAATGTTTTTCATACTTAGGGTTGGCTTCCAACCAACGATAATCCACCGCCTTTCCATTTTCATCAAACAGCAATTCAATAATGCAGAAGCCTTGATCAATGGAATTAAAAAGTGAATAATATTTATCAGTTGCTCTTTGTGCAATTTCATTTTTAAGGCGCAGCACTTCTTCCTGAACTTTTTTGCTCTCTGTAATATCAATTGCTGTTAACAAAAATCCATCACCCAGCTTTGCATGCGTTTGATGAAACCAGGCATCAAACTGCTCGTGATGATAATAATGATCAAATTCTGCCGGGATGCCTGTTTCTGTAACATGCACAAACTTTTCAAACAGCCCCGTCTCAATTACAGCAGGATTTTCCTGTAACATACTTTTGCCTTTCATTTCGCCGCCGTAAAGTTCTTTCCATCTTTTATTTACAAAAAGCCACGTGAAGTCAATGATTTTGCCGTCTCCATTTCTAACGGCTTTGAATGCCTGCATCACATAAAAGGAGCTGTCTAATATTGCTTGCAGTTCTGCAGCTTGTTCGGCAAGCTGCTTGTACAACTGGCTGTAGTTATTCGTTTCGCCTTCTGTGTTTTGGGGTGTACCATGCTGCCCCGGCTTATTTTCCTCGGTGTACATAATACAGTATTTAATGAAATAAAAAGTCGGGGCAGGACTTCAAGATTCTTTCTTAAGGTTTTGAGTGAGGGCGATAGATTCAGATTATTCTTTCAAGGTTAACAAGCCTGTGCCGTTTTATAATATGTTTTGTTTTTTAACAACCGATTAAAATAAATCAAACCATTTTCATAAAATTAATAGAATGCAGTCTTCTTAACAAACTGGTTGCTATAAACATCCTGTATATCTCTATCCGGGTATTCTTTTCCCGGGGTGCATTTCAATTTTTCGTATTTAAAATATGTCTTGGCATGAGGGATGAGCAAAGGTTAATGCATACAACAACGTTGCAAACAATACTCATTACCATATGAAATTTACATGTTTGCCGGCAAAAACACATGAAAAGCGGAACCCTTTCTTATAGTAGAATCAACAGTTATGAAACCTTCATGAATATCCACAATTTTTTTGCAGATGGTCAGCCCTATGCCTGAACCGGGGAATGTACCCGGAGCATGCAATCTTCCAAATAATTCAAACATTACATCAACCTTGCCTGTATCGAAGCCAATGCCATTATCGGTAAATGAAATTTGCAGGTATTCTGTATGGTTGGCAGGTATGTTGCTCACAGTTACCGGTTTGGCGGTAAGCTTATACACAATATGTAAAACAGGCTTAACTGATGGATCCCGGAATTTAAAAGCATTATCAATAATCTGAAAAAATAACTGGAACAGTAACTCAGGGTATCCATAATACGTCGGTAATTCTTCTGACATTATCGTTGCTTCATTACCATTCAATCTGTGCCGGAGATTTTTTTTAACCCGTTCAAGTATATGGTTAAGATCTGTTTCCTGCTTTTCCTGCAAAGGGCTATTCAACTCTGAAAGCTTTGTAATATCATCCAGCAATAACCGCATCCGGTTCAGCGAGCTCTGCATTTTTCTAAAGCCGGCTTTACTGCTGTTTGATAAATTTGCACCCTCCACTCTTATTATATGCTCCAGAGAAAGATATATCTGCATAAGGGGCGCTTTAATATCATGAGAAGTGATAAAAGTGTAGGTTGACAGCTCTGAAGCAGCCTTTTGCAATTGCGCATTTTTTGTTTGAAGACGGTTGTTTAATCTTAAAAGTTGCTGCTCGGTTTTTATGCGGTGCGAAACATCATGCATTAAATGCATTACTCCTACAATTATGTTATCACTATTATGCAAAGGAATAAAATGGCATTCATAGTAACTTCTATGGGAAAACGCGGCAGAAGCAGGCACAAAAGTTTTATACCCTTTTAGGGCCGCCTGTATCGCTTCCAGCATTTCCTCATCAGCATGCAGATCAGTAAATACATCTGTGATGAATTTACCTATTACCATGGTTTTGTTTAACCCCGAAATTATTTCTGAAGATTTATTCCATGCTATGATTCTCCATTCTGCATCTATAGCAGCCACCCTGTCAATACTTGCGTCATTAAGCATTTCTGCAAGCGGATAGCTCAACGAAGCCTCTTTCCCGGTCATGAATATCGTTTATTTCCCTAAGCCGCAAACAACGTTCCAACTTCATTGGTACAATAATTATTATAAAAATTAAACTAAACAATGATAAAATGCAGTATATTTATAAAACGAATGCGCTTACTTCTGCATTTGATATTACATACCATTCAGCGTTTCCAATTACTTTAATGTTATTGTATTTGCACCAGGTAACAGGTATATTAATGCGTGTGCCTGTAGCTGCAATGCACCAGTATCCTTTGATGTTTATCCTGGAAGATGTGCCATTATATTATTAATGAAAGGAGGGTTTTTATGATAATTCATATTATTTACAAAGATGTTATTATTAAAGGAAGAGTTATTTATGATTTAAGAGCGATAAAAAATATCGTAATAGTATACCTGGAGCAAAAAATAACCGGTATAGAGAATGAGATTATGCTGATATATCAAAATGCAGTGTGGGAAGAAGCAGATGGTATGCAGCTAAAATATCCTGAGCTTTTTAACCAGATCACAAACCGTTTGGCTCCGGTACTTAAAAGATGTGCAATGACTTACTCAGAACCTTTTAGTGAGTGATGATGCTACGTAATTTAAGCAAAAGCAATAAAGTTTTTGCTATTGCTTTAACGATGAAGTGTATTATCAAGCACAAAAAAAGAGGCTGCCTCAAAGTATGAGTCAGCCTCTTATTATTCGAGTACCTGATGGAGACAGGCGATCTTTATGCGACCTTAAACCCATCCTCTATTTTTGATACATCCTCAACTTGCCTGTACATACGCCGTTACTTTTTTAAGAGATATTCATCTTTGAATACTATCTTTTACATTCCTGTATTGCTTCCAGTTTTTATCCCTGTCCAGTTCCTTATCTGATTGAATTCCCCACAATTTTTGTCCTCTCATCCTCACTTTGCCCGTATCTACACGATAGGTATCATTATCCCGCACGAGGTAATTGTTAACAACATAAAAACCCCTGGAAGAAATTGTATCTCCCCTTTTGTTAATAAAGAAATCAACAGGTTTGTTGGTGCTCCTGTCATACATCGTATTCTCCCTGGCATTATATCGCAGATCAATGGGCCGGCCTGTTGTAATATCAAGATATCTCTGCTGTTGGTCACCGGGCTGACCTTTTTGTGTTTGCGGGTTAACCTGCGCTATAGCCGAACTTGTACACAGTGCTGCTCCTATACCGAGGCACAATAAAAATTTTTGTTTCATAATAATATATTTTGTTTGATAAGGATGAAGCAATCCTGATGCCATGCGATTCCCGGCTTAAGCCTGATGAGCATAGTATTTCCCGCCTGCGCAGATTGTTTATATAAATATTTTCAGGGAAAAATATATTGACTGGATAATACACATGTTCATTGCAAATATTCCAAAACAATTTCGCGAAGCCTTTTCATTCTAAAAGGTTTCTCCAAAGCAGCAGCAGCACCGGCATATTCTGCTAACCGGGTTATATCAGGGCTGGCAGATATCATTACAACCGGGATATGTTTAGTGGCGGCCCCCGACTTAAGATAGATGCACAGATCTAAACCATTAACTCCGGAAAGCTGCTTATCCAGAATATATATGTCGGGCAGATCATACTCACCGTTAAGTATAGGAGCAGCAGTGGAGTAAACAGTTACCATGTATAATAACGGATCGAATATTAAGCTAAAGGCATTCTGTATAGCGGGATCATCATCTACAATAATAATTTTTTTCATAAAGCATCTGTTTTGAGCGTATCCCGGTAGAACAGATAACTGCATTAGATATAGTGGCAGCAAGCAAACCGGGCATGTTGTTTGTTCCGGTAAAGAAAAAATGTATGAACAAATTTCTGCCGAACCAGGATCCGTTATTTAAAAGTAAAGCAAAAACCCCTGACAATAAAGGAAGCCCCGACAGCCGCAAAAGAAAGGAGTATATTAAAACATCAATCATGCAAGAGCCACAATTATTGAACATTACTGTTGACAATATAGATTATGATGTTAAAGTAACCCCTGTTATGATAAACAATTACAAAAGGCTCATCATTAATATTAACGATGCTGCGGATCATATTTATACCTGGGATGAACAGGCTCATTCTTTAAAGGCGCTTGATGAGGAAGTATCTGTTATACCCAAGCCTTTGGAAAAAGCAATAAGCGACCGGTTGAAGTCCGGGTGGTGTAAAACAAAAATGCAATGACAGGCTCATGGCATCAGAATTGTAGTTGGGTATTTTAAAATACACTGATATATGCAAGCAAAGAAAAAAAGTAAAAAAGCAATGATCCAGGATCCGGAGATAAAGCTTAAAAAACATGTAGATTACCTGCAAAGACAATATCCCTGGAGAAGTCGTGAGTTTATTACAAAGGTGCTTACTGAAGAAAGCTCCGATGGAAGAAAAATCCTTAAGATATTAGGGTCTGCAGGATCAGGTAGCTTCGGCAGGCCTCATCATTCCAATTAAAACATGCAATACGATTACTGGTAAGCTGCCGGCGCCTGTGCCCGCAAAAAAATTTTATTTTGTTAATCATCTCCCCTGGCGATTCTGAGTATAAAAAGTACAACACCTGCAATGCCCGCAAGATGTATCCATACCGGGGGCGAAGAAAATGGAAAAGCCATAAAGTATATGGTAAATAAAACAACAATAGCTATATATAAGCCATTGCCTGTAATTCCGCTGTTCATAATTTTAAGTATACAAATTAAATGCTGCTTTTAGTCGGAAAGTATAACGCAATTCCAGTTATGAGCAGATTCCAGATTATTAACCTCCTCACGGGTCTTATCACATCCTTCGGCCACCCTGGTTCCCTGTTGATCAGTACACTCGTAACATTGATGTTTCATACATCCGGATAAAAGCGTTAAAAGAAATATAACTAACCCCGTATAAATGGTTGTTTTTTTCATGATTGTTATTGTTTCTTTATATGCTTTAAACAGAAATACCCAACTTAATTAACGCAGCATCTTAAAAATTCCAGGCAAATTATACAACAGAAAAATAACCGCGTAAAAACTTCCTCAATCGTCGATTCTTTTATACTCTACCCCCCCTAAAATCTTATGCCACCAACATTCACAAACAGCCGGCGATTTTTCCGGTTGTTCAATCGCCGTTAAGGGTGATATAAAAACTGAGTATAATTTTCTCCGTTAAAGCTTTCCTCTATAGCGATCGCTTTCTGCCTGCTTTTTTTGCAGTTGATTTTTTAGCTTTATTTGTCCCCTTTTTAGGAGCGGATTTCTTCGCCGCGCCTGTCCCTTTTTTAGTTACAGATTTTTTAGCCGGCCTTCCTCTTTTTTTGGCGGCTTTTTTAGGCACTTGCGCACCTTCCTTCCGTGCCTCTGATAACCCGATTGCAATTGCCTGTTTTTTGCTTTTAACTTTTTTTCCACTGCCGGATTTTAATGAGCCTTTCTTCTTTTCATGCATTGCTTTTTCAACTTTCTGACCTGCTTTTTTTGAATATTTTGCCATAGTGTATGTTTTATATGGTGAATTATTTAATGAGCGGTTATACTATGCTGATTAAAATATGCACTTGCAATGTTTGTTACAGCATACATGTATAACTTTAATCTGTGTGTTGCTCCTGCCGGTTAACGATGATCTTCTGTTGTTCCTCATTCAGAATATGCTGAGGTATATTGGTAACAATATCTTCACCCCAACTTTTTCCGGAAGACTGGGTTAAAACATTTTCTGATTTTGTACTTTTAGTTTTTGTTGACCGATGTTTTTTCTTTTTAGGAGGTATATGCCTGTAGTTCATGCTTATCATTTTAGTGAAAATTTAATTGCAGATAATGTAAAAACTAAGCATAGACATTGCCGACCGAAAAGCTGTTGTTTTTCTTTCAGTTGCAGACCATTTTTTCAACACTGCTTTTTTAGCTTTTGCCATACCTGCTTCATTTATACTGGAATGTTATTAAATCAACAAGAAATGTTTTTGTGTTTTGTGTGTTACAGCACTAAGTTCCGCAAAGGGTTCACAAAGGTTCTCAAAGCGATTTTGTGTCTTTTGTGACTTCTTCGCGTTTTTTGTGTTACAGCACCAAGTTCCGCAAAGGGTTCACAAAGGTTCTCAAAGCGATTTTGTTCCTTTTGTGACTTCTTCTGACACGATTTTTAATTAGCATTTCCTTTTAATTCCCGCTCCACTTTTTCACGTGACAGGTAAATTTGAAAGCCCAGGCCAAAAACAAGATTGCTGGAAGCAGGACTGGATCCAAAACCTACAATACCCCTGTATTTTATTAATCCTTCCAGCCCGATATTTGGAGTAACGAAATAGGCAATACCAGGTCCGGCACTTATGCCTAGTCCATTAGTGTTATCTCCGGCAGACGGGTTAAAGCCTTCAATACCCAATGTGGCTTCTCCGAAAAATCTTGTTTTCCGGAGTACATTAATAGTAGGGTCATTAATGTAATATCTTCCCAAAGCGCCAACACCGTAACTGATGGATGGCCGAATGCCTTTTGCTGCAGTTAATCCGAAATCGATATAAGCACCCAACGCAAGATTATTGCGGATAAACCAGCCGGCTTTAGGGGTCAGGCTCATGCTAAATCCTCCGCCGTTGTCGAGGTTGAAACTCATATCCGAAATATTGCCTCCAACCATTACATTTCCTTGTTGAATCTGTGCCTTAATACTACTGCTAAGCATAAGCATACATCCTGTCAGTAAAGGGAAAAAAATTGTCTTCATGATTTTTCGATTTGGTTAAAAATTATTCAGCATTACATGCATAATATCAAAACAATAAATGTTCAATGTGTGTTCAGACTTCAGAATCAAGGGTTTGCTTTTCATATGTACTCATTATTACTGCCTCTGCAATAATATAAGGCTGTATAACCTGCAGCAACTTTTCTTTAGTTTCACCTGCCGGTATATCCGGCTTAATGTTTAATGCATACATATGAAAATAATAGCGATGACTTCCCGCAGGCGGGCAGGGTGGATGATAGCCGGTTTTGCCGGATGAGTTTGTACCTGATATTCCTGGATTCGAGTTTTCTTTTATTGCCATGCCCGGTTCAATATCCCAAACAATCCAATGGTCATATGTACCACCAGGTGCATCGGGATCTTCTACAATCAACGCCAGTGTTTGAGTACCTTCAGGAATATTGCTGGTGTTAAGCGGAGGGTTTACGCCTTCGCCCTCGCATGTATACCTGGCTGGAATAGCTCCCCCGTTGCTAAAAACAGGACTTGAAATATGAAACCCTCCAAAATTTGTTTTGTCCATCGCTTAGTTTTTACTTCTGTTTAATCTTCAATTCCCTTGCCATAAACAACTGAAATAAAATTTCGTGAAGCGGTGTTACTACACACTATGTATTGAAAAAAATCAAAGACAGGATAAAGCAATAATGAAAATTAGCGTTACGGAATTATTTAATTGAGATACATCCTTATATAGCGGCTCTTTTCCCAATAGCTGGATAATAAAAAATCGTAGCGTAAAAATCCATGCGTTTCATTTTTTTGAAATGGTGGCATATAATTTATTTCAGGATGATATTCCTCAGTATGTGCATTTAATACCTACCCGCGTTGCCGGGGATAGTTTTGCGAAAGTTCAATGGATGTTTACAAAGCTAAAAACCATTAAATTATTCCTTATAAAAAAAGCTTCGGTTTTACCCGAAGCTCCGTCGTTTCTTTTCCTACGCTGGAATTACCCAGATCAGGTACAAGGAGTGTGATCTCAGATTTGTTTTACCAAACCACCCCATAAGAAACTACAGTATACTAATTGAAAATATTATGCCAGGTTGCATCATAAATCTTTTTACCGGGTATCTCATAATTGCAGGTAGTAATATTCTCCCCGATAAGCCCATTGATTTTCATAGAACAGGTAAAATGTTTCCCATTAATTTTTTATAATGATGCATGGGGTGCATTGTAAATTGTCGCTGGCTCGTGAGACCTGCCTACCGGACAGGCAGGCACCAGCCAGAGCGCCTGCCGTGGGCAGCGTCTTCACTGCCCACATGAAGCCCAATGCGACAATTTGCAATGCACCCTGATGCATGCATACTTTCAACTCCATAATTATTTTGAAATGCTCTCATCCTCGTCTTCATTGTCAAGACTGTAAGCATTATTTTCTTCATCTTCTTCCCCTATTTCTTCATCAGCATCGTCTTGTTCGCTGCCAGGCACATCGAGGTCACTGCCGCTAAAATTTGTTCTTTCATTCAGCAGTTCTCCATCTTCGTCACGCTGGTCAGGCATAGCGGACTCCAGGTTATCCTCATCCCTGATGCCAGGTGTTTTTTCTGCAGCATCCTTCAAAGCCCTTTCCTCTTCGGAAGTTACATTGTTTTCTGCCTGCTCGTCTTCATCACTATCAAATATGCTCTTGCCTTCTTCATCGTCAGAAGAAATGGTTGTATCTGCCAGCTCGCCTAACGGAGCAACATGTATATGCTCCTGACCAGGTATGTCTTTTACATCCGGCAGCTCAATTATTCCTTCATTTGGCTTAAGATGCTCCTTGTCTATTGCAGCATCAGCAATACCTGTTTTTATATTCTTTGTTTTCATAATTACTATTTTATTGCAGTTGTAGAGAATGCGTATCATGTTATCAAAGAATAAAAATCATGCCCGACATGTTGTACTAAATTCAGAAGTACCTGTACATCCAGGCTATACTTTTTGCGTAAGAAAACTACTTTTATACAATCTCTAATTGTTTACACAGCCCGGCGCATTGCTTGCACACTTCAGCACATATTCGGCAATGTTCCATGTGCGCATGTTTTTCGCATTCATCAGCACATTCACTGCAAATGGTAGCGCAGGCAGGCAGGATAATATTCAAATTTTCTGAACCTCTTTCAATTAGTGTCGCTACAGTTTTACATATTTCCGCACAATCCAGATCCAACCTGATACATGCTACCAGTTTTTTTGTGTCTGTTTCATTCATACAGGCGTTGAAGCAAAAGTTGCATACCCTTGTGCATTTATTAAGTAATTCTATCAATTGGATTTTGTTACTCTCTTTCATAATTATTATTTTAAACTATTGTAACTAAAACTTTGCCACTTCATAAAAATTAGATATGCTGTGTTTATAATATGTATAGTTGCCGGCAATAATCAATAAATCATGAATTGGTAGAAACCAATAATTTTAAACAGGCATCATAACAGTAATAAATAAGAATCACATTTAAGAAAGTAGCTAACAAGTAAAGTAAGTAAGAATGCTGAAGCGATCCGGTTTGTGGTACCAGCCAGGTTTACAATGTTTCTTTAACCCATCAGGTATGCCAATCCCTGGCTTACCGTGTTGCATAAATCATCAATCTTTTTTTGCTGGCACATTGTTTTAAATTGATTTTTTATCACCTGGTAATCTGTATGTATGGGGCACGGATGCGTTGCCGAACATTTGCTTAACCCTAGTCCACATTCATCAAAAGCCTTTTGTCCATCAATGGCATTAATAATTTTAATCATTGCCTGGTTCTTTTGTTTTGCTGATATATAAAAACCGCCGGTTGGTCCTTTGGCGCTATTGATTATATTTTCCTTAACCAGGGTTTGCAGAATTTTTCCAACCGTATGTTCGCTGGCATTAATAAAGTCTGAGATTTCTATTATACCGGATTTTTTACCCGTTTTACTTTTTGTTGCAAGGTATATCACGGCCTTGATAGCGGTTTTGCAGGTAAGGCTAAGCATTTATCAGGGGTTTAAAAGTTTTTCGCATTTTTTTGAATTTGATAACCATACTATCCAAATTAGAGAATTTTCACATTTTCTGAATAACCTGGTACTGCAACTATTTAAAAAAAAGTATTCCAGCCTTCTTCGTAACAAAAACTTAGTTCAGGCATTGTCTCATTTTACAGCTATCCATTTTCAGACATTATGGCTTAAAAGAAATGAGACAACAGCCTGATACTTTTCTCACAGGACGGGTTTTTCTATTAATTATTAAATTGTTTTAGATTGTTTTTCTACTGCTATTGCACCGGGAAACAGTATATTATGTTCGAGGTGTATATGCAAATGCATATCTTCCTCAAATTCCTGCAGCATACTGTAAAGTAACGTGTAACTGGCGCAGGCATCTTGGGGCAATATATAATTCAGGGAAAGCTGCCTGATTTCTTCCAGTTTTTTTCCAATCAGTTTATGTTCTCCTTTCCGCGTATATATATGACCTTCCACCAATCCCCAGTCGCCTGTTGATAACGACTGTTTATAATCCTCCACTATCAATGCCTTAATATGCGGAAACAATACATTTTCTTCTATAAGCAGGTGAGTTATTAATTCTGTGTTTATTTCACCCAACAGTTGATGAATGCGTATTAACTCAGGGTGTTCTTTGCCATGAACCTTTATTACTTTTTGCGCATACAAAAATATATCAGGCAATATCTTTCTTATGTAGCTATGATGCGTGTTTATGATATAATCCACTAAAAAATCCAGGCTCCAGTCAGCATATGGAACCCGGCGGGAGGATAGCATTGTATCCACCTTTCGTAATTCCTGTTCAACCTCTGCCTTGCGTAAATTTTTAGCGGCAATCTGTCCCAGGGTTTCGTTATTAAAGCCTGAAACACGTTTTGTAATTTTTACGATCCACCATTGCGGCCCCTGTTCCAGGTATTGCCATGTAAAAAAATCGCCTCTTTCAGCAAGCAATTGATAATACAGTGGCTTAGGGTCGTGATCGTTATGTACCGTTAAGGTTTCACCCTCGGTCAACTCATCAAAACGTATAAAAATGGTGAGATGTTTTTGTTTTGGCTCCAGTTGGGTTACGTCAAGGATATTTTCTGTTGCTGTATACATAGAATAAGATTTAAGGATTTAGTTCAGCAAAAGTATATATTATTTTTAAATAAAAGTAATTAAATACTTTTATTATTTTGATGCTTGCTTCCTCCATGTTAATTAGTGATATTTATCAACTTTTTGAACGGGTGCTTCCAAAATCTTAACACAAGTGTAGGTATTATCAATTTAGTGTTATCGAAACTACTTTTTGAGCAATATTTTCTACAATGGACTATACATCGCTTTGGCTGATGACGTAAACTGCTGCTTTTGTTTGAGCAGCAGAACTATAAATCAATGGTACTGTTATTGTGCTGTGGTTGATATGAAAAAAAATGAAAAAAAACAAGTAAGACCACTACAAAAGCAAAACAGACCTGGTTCACAGCAGGGGCTTACTCCGATTTCAGAAACGTATCCGACAGCTTCGGGGGAAAAAAAACTGGCCGACAAAACGGCTGTTATAACAGGTGGTGACAGTGGCATTGGTAAAGCGGTAGCCTTATTATTCGCAAAACATGGTGCTGATATTTGTATTGGATATCTGAAAGCAACGGGAGATGCCAATCAGACCAAAAAAGAAATAGAAAACCTGGGAAGAGCGTGCTTACTGGTAAAAGGTGATTTAGGTAAGGAGCAGCATTGTAAAAAGCTGGTAGGTGAGTGCATTAAAAAATTCGGCAAAATTGATATTCTTATTAATAATGCCGCGTTGCATTGGGAAGTAAAAAGTATTGAAGATATTTCGACAGCTCAGTTAATGAAAACCTTTAACAGCAATTTTTTTTCCTGCTTCTGGATAACAAAATATGCAATGCGTTACTTAAAGAAAGGTTCGTGTATTATTAATACCAGCTCTGTAACGGCATATCGCGGAAGCCCAAAACTTTTGGATTATTCGAGCACTAAAGGCGCCATTATATCTTTTACACGAAGTTTGGCAAATAATCTCATTAAAAAAGGTATTAGGGTAAATGCGGTAGCGCCGGGGCCTGTGTGGACGCCGCTTATAGCCTCCTCTTTCTCAAAAGCAAAAATTGCTGAATTTGGCAGCGACTCGCCTATGGAACGCGCCGCTATGCCCAATGAAATTGCACCCGCATATCTTTTTCTTGCCTGCGAGGATGCCAGTTTTATATCCGGCCAAGTAATTCATCCTAATGGTGGAGAAGTGGTAAATGGGTAAGTTGACAATAAATAAAAGTAAAATCATTTTTTGATAAGGTTTGGTATTTTACTTACAGGCCAAACCAGGATATAACTATCTTATTTTTCAAGCTGTACTAAGCGATCAGTATTTTTTTGGAATTGTTTAAAAAAATAAATGTTGAGCATAAACTGCGTATACCCATATACCGCATCCTCTACCGGAATAGTAAGCATATGAATGCCCAACAATTCATTTGTATTATAATTAACAATAGCAGAAGATATGCCAGTGCCGGTTAATACAGCATTTACAGGAAAAAAACCCAGCATTAAAACCATGAATACGAGGGATGCCTGTCCTATCCATTCCTTTTTGGCAATGAAATGCAAATACAACAGGCTGGCGGCAGTTGCCAGTGCGGTTACCAGGCTGTATAACCTGTTGTGATATAACAGGGCGGTAACCGCGCATATTATAACACTAACAAAAACAATAATATTATTAAAAGCATTAGCCCAGCTCCAGTTAAAAAATTTATCAATACAGAAATAGGTGAACACACAGGCAAAAGGAATGCAAAAGAAAAAAAGCCATTCTTCAACGGGTAAGCCGGCTATTGTGTATCCAATGGTATAGCTGGCATCAAACCACCATACGCCTTTGTGCGTAAACCATATATCCCACGCAATAAAAAATGTGCCTGCTGTACAGGCTGATAACAAAAACGCTCCAAAATGCATATAAAATTTTACACGCCTGTTAAAAGAAAAAATGAAGCAGACAATAAACGCTAAAAAATCAACTATTAAGTAAGTATATGGCTTCATTTTCTTTCTTTATTAAAAAACATTTTAAAATACTTTACCGGAACCCATAAAAAACCAAAGCATTCTCCGTTAGTTTTACCTGTATGCTTATGGTGCTGCTTGTGAGCCCTCCTTACAGCCAACAGGTAAGGGTGATGTGTATTTCGGAATATTTTTATGCGCTGATGAATGAAAATATCATGTACAAAAAAATAAGCCATTCCATACAGCGTAACGCCAACCCCGGTATAAAACAGGTAATTAAAACCTTGTTTTCCCCCGTAATACATTAAAGTGATTGCAGGTGTGGCAAAGATCACAAAGAACCAGTCATTGCTTTCGAGTGTGCTGTTGTTGTTATGATCATGATGATCGCGGTGCAGTATCCATAAAAAGCCGTGCATCACGTATTTATGAATTATCCACGTAGCGCCTTCCATCAGTATAAATGTGATTAGTATAATAAATGCATTCATCTTGCTTCAGGATTGTAATGGAAATAATTTTTTCAATACCTCATACCGGTAGTTAAAAATATGCTCCAGCTTTTTGCGCACTACTATAGCGTGCGCCACCTTACCGAGTAAGCCCATGGGTAATGCATAATGCACCGTATCTTTCATTAACACCCCATTTTCATTTGCAACAAATTCGTGATAGTGATTCCAGTATTTATAAGGGCCCTTTTGCTGAAAATCAGTAAAGCTTTTATAAACATGCACCTGCGTTATAATGGTTCTCCAGTACATGGGTATATGCAGCAATGGAGATACTTTATAGTCTATAACCATTCCTTCATAAATAGCGTCATCATCCAGGTGAGTCAGCACTTTAAAACCCATTTGCTTAGGTGTAATGCAGGAAAGATTATATGGTGAGGAAAAAAACCTCCAGGCGGTTTCTATATCGCAGTTTAATTGCTGGCTCCTGTTCAGTACATACTCCATACTCATCTTACATTTAAATAATTTGATGTTTAGCCGGCGGCTTCAAATCAGCGCAATTTTATACTGCACATAGCTACTCATGGCAAGAGATAATTTTTTTCCGTTGGGAATGCGTATACGTTTATTCAATATCTTTTCAGCAGAAGTTCTTTTTATTTTCCTGAATAAGGATAAATAATATTTATATGCCAGGTATACGCCAAACCTGGAGGAAGCGGGCAATTTTTTAATGCCTATCAAAGCCTTTTCAAATTCACCCGCTATCTCCTGCTCTATTTGCGCTTTAGTATATTTATCAAAAATGTTCATTTCAATATTAGGAAAATAGGTACGCCCCAAAATATGGTAATCATCTTTCAGATCCCTGAGAAAATTCACCTTCTGAAAAGCTGAACCAAGCAGCATGGCATAAGGCTTTAGCTCTTCATATAATTGAGTTTTTTCGTGTGTAAAAACTTTCAAACACATTAATCCCACTACCTCCGCAGAGCCCAGTATATATTCTTTATACAAATCTGAATTGTAGGCTATTTTTTGTAAGTCCATCTCCATGCTGTGTAAAAAGCGGAATATAAGACTGTGCGCTATTTTATAACGTGATACTGTTTGTTGAAAAGATTGCAAAATAGGATTGAGCGATATGCCATCGTTCAATGCCTGCTGTGTTTGCGTTGTCAATTGTGCCAGCAGGTCTGCTTTATTATAATCGTGAAAGCTGTCTACCACCTCATCTGCCAGCCTTACAAAGCCGTAAATGCTGTATATGGCAGACCTTACCGAAGTATCTAACGCGAGTATGCCCAATGAAAAACTGGTGCTGTATTTTTGCGTAGTGGCTTTACTTACCTGTAATGATAATTCGTCAAATAGCTTTTTCATGGTGAAATAATTTTAGTTTATGCACTTCTTTTGCGGCTATTTTACCCGATATAATGGAAGGCGGAACACCAGGCCCGGGAACAGTGAGCTGCCCGGTATAATACAGGTTGTATAACTTTTTATTCCTGATGGATGGCTTAAATACTGCTGTTTGAGACAGTACATTAGCAAGCCCATATGCGTTGCCTCCATAAGCATTATAATCATTTACAAAATCGCTGACGCAGTAGCTTTTTTTATAATCAAGTGAAGCCGCAAGATTTGCCATTCCCGTATGTTTTTCTAATCTTGCCAGCATTTCCTGCAAATACTTTTCACGAATGTCCGTATCATCCTGTATACCTGTAGCCAGCGGCATCAGCAAAAAAATATTTTCATGATGTGGAGGAGCAACACTGTTGTCTGTTTTAGAAGGGCAGCAGGCGTAGAATAAAGGTTTTTTCGGCCACTGCTTAAACCTGTAAATACTATCTATATGCTCATCCAGGTTGTTTTCAAAAAAGAGTGTATGATGCCTGAGACCAGGGATGGTTTTGTTAAAGCCTAAATAATATACCAGGCAGGAAGGTGCAAAAGTGCGTTGCTGCCAGTAGCTTTCCGTATAATTCCTGTATTGTTTTTCGAGCAGGGTTTCGGTATGATGGTAATCTGAAGATGCAATCAACGCATCAAATTTCAGCGCTGTGCCATTTACTATTAATGCAGTAACCCTTTCTTTTTCTGCAATGATCTGTTCTGCCTTTTGATTGAAATAAAACTGCGCGCCATATTCTTCTGCTATGCTTTGCATTGCTTTTACCAATTCATAAAACCCACCCATAGGATACCAGGTTCCGAGAGCATAACCACCATAGTTCATTAAGCTGTATAAGGCCGGGATATTTTTGGGTGATGCGCCGAGAAATATAACCGGAAACTCCATCAGCGCCCGGAGTTTGGGATGCTTAAAATACCTGGCTACATAAGTACGGAAATCAGTTAGCAGGTTTAGCTTTACAACACTGCGTGCTATTTTGGGCGACACAAACTCCCACCAGCTATGACAGGGCTTTTGTACAAAATCAAGCATACCTGTTTGGTATTTGTAACGGGCAGCTTTCATAAAAGCATCCAGTTTTTGGGCAGCCCCCGGCTCCAGTTTTTCAAACAGGTCTTTCAGTTGGTCATAGTCTTTCGGCATCGCTATCCGCCCATCGGAAAAGATCATTTCAAATTGCGGATGAAGTGGTACGAGCTCATAAAAATCTTTTGCGCTATAATCAAAATCATTGAAGAAACGCTCAATAATATCGGGCATCCAGTACCAGCTCGGGCCCATATCAAAAGTGTATCCGTTACCGGTTTTAAATTGTCGTGCCCGTCCGCCGGGGCTGCTATTCATTTCAAAAACATGTACTTCATTACCTTCCTTTGCTGAGTAAGCCGCCGCGGAAAGCCCTGAAATACCTGCGCCTATAATAGCTATTTTCTTTTTCATTTAATTTTTATTGATCGGATAATCCTTCATCACAGTGTTAAGCAGCCCTGCAGGAGCCAGATCTTTACAAAAAATAGGATGATGATAATCATCAAGTTTAGTCAGCAAACGGATAAGCTCTATTTTTTCGCTGTATGAAAGATTGCCACTAACAATCCTGGTTGCCTGTCGTATTTTGTTCATTTGTTGTTCAAGTGCTTTCAAACCCTTTGAATTTATTTTGATAATCTTACTTCTCTTATCTGTTGAAGAGCTCCGTTGCGATATCCAACCCTGGTAAATAAGCCTGTTAATAATTTGAATACCCACGGGCTTTTCGTGTATATTTTTTTTAATCAAATCCATTTTCGTCATTTCACCAAAAGCCTTTAGGTTAATCAGGTATATATACTCATCCTGAGTAGAGAAGCCTGAGCCATGTATAGCTGACTTAGAATAGGCTTTGGCATAACGATTCATATGCACAATAAGTGTACTGATTACACTTTCAGGACTTCTGCCGTTTTCTTTTCCTTCCCATTTTGGCTGCACACTGTAATCTTCGTTCCGAAAGCTATCCTTTATCCAACATTTAAATCCCTCTTTGTTGCCCGGGTAACGGCTTTCACCCTTAGTAGCCAATTCAAATTGTGCAATAAGATCAATTATTTCTTTTAGAAGAGAATAATTCATTTTAATATAATTTAGTATAAATATATACTTTTATATTAAAAATAAGTATATTAATATCGTTTTTATTTTTTATAAATTAATCTTCTTTTCCCCGGGCTAAATCAATTACCTGGAACCGGTACCTATTTCGAGTACCAAACCTGTTGTGAGGAAAAATATAAAGATGACATATAAGTAGCCTGCTCAAAAGCATCATACTTAAGGGGTGAAAGAAACAATCTCTTATAAGTTTTTGAACCTGATTTTCAATTTATCCGTATGATGTCATTATAAAAATGTAGGGCGGAAGTTTTGTGGAAGCACAACTTATGCTGATAAGTGGATGTTTAGGTTTTGGTAAACCTGTTAACTGATGAAATTAAAATGTTTTACAATTTTTTCTTCCGGTAAAGACATAACAGGCAAATTAAATGTTGAGTTTTTCAATCTGCATTCTTAAGGTTTGTTTTTCGACCCTGGAATTTGTCAATTTAATGGCTTGTTCGTAATAGGAAATTGCTTTCTCAATATTTGTTGGCGCATATAAATAACCCAACAATCCGTAGTAGTGACTATTTTCAGGAAGTTGTAATTTATCGGCTTCTGCTATTGCTTTTTTGTGTCCATAAACCCTGGCAAATGCAAACATTCTGTTCAACGCTGCTATAGGCGAATATTCAACCAGGATAAGCTGATTATAAAGTTCTAAAATGTGCTGCCATTTATTTTGGTCGGTTGGCGTTGTGTGCCAGTAGGCAATTGCTGCTTCCAAATGATATTTGGAAATTTCATTTCCATTGCAGGCAGCTATTAAATAGAAATTGCCTTTTTCAATTTGTATTTTGTCCCACAAATTTTTGTTTTGATCGTCCAACAAAACGGCTTCGCCTTTTTCGTTTGTCCTTGCATCTAAACGGGAACTCTGAAAATACATTAAAGATAATAATGCGTTTGTTTGCGGTGTTCTTGTTAATTGGTTTTCAATCAAAATAGAAGTTAACCTTATCGCTTCCGAACAAAGGTCTTTTCGGATAATCTGCTCTGAAGACTAATAAAAACTGTTCCATAATTTAAAAAATTTATTGTTCGCCCTAATGACGATTGAAGTTGAAATATGGGGACAAAAGGGCGATTTTTTTTCAGCATTCCATCAGGATGTTTTAATTTCATTTTGTGTTTTGCAACTAACAAGAATAATTAAAACAATTGCAAATCCAAGTATTATTTTCGCTTTGTTCATGCGTTTGTTGTTGGTATTTTCTAAAGTTGTCCGCATGCATTACTGCCAATGTTAGCGGCAGTATTATTATCTAAAATTTCTTCTAATTTATCCAGCATCTCATGCCAATTTTTTTCAACTTTACTTGTGTCAATTCCACTTTCTGTAAATACGAGTTCACTTTTTTCGTAATGGCTTACTATTTCAATCTCAATTGTTGCAACACCTTTAAAGTGTTCAGGCACTTCTAATGTAAAAACTAATTTGTTTGGCCGGTTTATTTCCAGATATGTACCGAAGTGATTTATTTTTTTCCCTTTGTTTAATTCTAAGATAGAAAAATTTCCTCCCTTTCTTACATCCATAGTTATACCAAGTATCTCATTATTATCTGATTTGAACAACCATTGTTTTGCAACGTCAGGGTTTGCCCAGGCATCAAACACTGCTTCAGAAGAAGCAGCATATTCATGGCGCAATAAAAGAAGATTATTGTTAATCATTGGTTTTACTTTTTGAATCATTTAATTTTTGTCAGTTGAACTTTCATCCAGATTGACCAATTAAAACCGTTATCAGATTTTTCCCAAATTCCTTTCATAACCTCACCGTTCTTACTAAATATAATCTGATTACGTCGTGAACTTCCGCTTAAAAGCCACTCATCTTTATTTTGTACTCCCTGTAATTTATCTTGACTGTTCGGTTCATCATATGATTGGAAAATATATTTTTCAGTTAATTTATCATAATAAATGATCTCAAAACTTTCAACTTTTTTACTTCCCATTCTTACATGTGCTTTATGAAGCAAACAGTTATGAGGTAACCACTCGTACGTATCAGTTCCATTTATTTCAACCGCAGGATTGCTTCCCTCTTTTAACACGGTTCCTGTCGTTTGCCATTCTCCTACGAACATTAAGAGATTTTCATATTCAATTGATTTCTTTTTCATAATATTTTTGAGAATAAAGTTGTTTACGCACTTATTGCCACGATGTTAGCAGCAGTTTTTTGTTTGTCAGTTATTAATTTTTTGTGTCTTATATGTGTAAGTTTCAATAATTATTTTTTGATATGTCTTCTGCAATTCCAATTAAAAGTCCTTCAACGCCACGAATGTAACAAAGCCTGTAAATGTTCTCATAATTAACTATCTCACCAACAAGCTCAGCACCATGTTTGATTAGTCGTGCTACCAATTCGTCAATGTTGTTAACCGCAAACATAACACGAAGATAACCGAGAGCATTTACAGGGGCATTCCTGTGGTCTGCAATAATTGTCGGACTTAGGAACCTTGAGAGTTCGAGTCGGCTGTGTCCGTCTGGAGTAACCATCATTGCAATTTCTACGGATTGATTTCCCAGTCCTGTTACCCGCCCCGCCCATTCTCCTTCAACCATTGCCCGCCCTTCGAGTTTAAGTCCAAGCTCTGTAAAAAACAAGATTGCATCATCAAGTGACTTTACAACGATGCCTACATTGCCCATGCTTAGTAAATTGTTTTTTGTCATAACAAAATTGTCTTTAGAAATCAGCAATAATCAGTTTCTTCATTCCCATCATTTTGTTGAATGCCCCGGATTTTTTGGTGAGTTTATCCCAATTATCAGGCCATACCTGTCAACTTAATCTGTATTTTTCCTTGAGCCAACCGCAAACACTTTCTTCACCACTTAAATAACGGTCCTGCATTGATACCAATAAATCGCATACCCAAAAACTCAAACGCTACTGTTAGAACTTTACCCGCAAAATCTTTCTGAAAATCAGCCAGCCCTTCAGCTTCTGTTTTTGGATAGCGGCTTCTTTTGCGTTGCCGTTAAACCAGAGATTTGGAATTATTTTTTGCATATCGTTTTTTATTGTCAATGAACGATAATTTTCTCTATAGTTGGCCGTCCAAAAATTGCCGCTAACGACTGTATTGATACAACAGCATTGCGTCAATACAACTAAATTAATTGTTATTTGCGTTAATGTCAATTTGGGGTGTACCTGCCAATCTTCAATGCCGGCATGAGTATTTGAGCCTATTTGCTTGATGAAAATGTTTTTAAATTTTCTCCCGGGGCGGGGCTAATATTTTACTGGAGAATACGCAGCATAAATGGGCTTTACTATCCGTTAAGGCTAACTTATTTGTTTATGTTTTGAAAAAAATGATTGCGCAACAGTGACCTTTTGTTGGTGGCTGCCGTTTTTGTCAAACTTTTTAGAGTATAATAAATAAAAAGCTTAATAATATTATTTTGGAATAAATGCATGAACTGGTGCACTTATTATTTTCCATTCGCCATTTATTTTTTCCATGCCTCTAAATTCATGACTGAACTCTGTTTTGCCATTAGGTGTCACAGTTTTTTTGTCATAAGTTGCCCAGCCAATTATTCCATTAAAACATAAGGTCAATAAAAAAATATAAGAGAAAAATTTAAAAACTTCTGTCATAAGTAATTTGTTTTTTGTCGCTTCCTTGTCTACTAACTTTCCCATACTGTTATTTCATTGAATGCAGAGCAACCCGGTTGCCTTCTGTATCAATAAAATGTGCCATAAAGCCATTTCCGCCTATAGAAGTTTTCGGCATTATGATTTTGCCACCTGCTTTTTCCACTTTTGAAAGTGAAACACTTAAATCATCGCCACCATTTAGATAAACGATTGTCCCTTTATCAGAAGGTTCAAATCCTTCCCCTTGTGCAAGCCCGCCCCCAACACCACCGTTTTGCATATCGGCTGGAAGCATACCATACTTACCACCAGGAAAAGGCATTTCCATAATTTCTACTCCTAAAATAGTTTCGTAAAACTTCTTTGCTCTTGTGAAATCAGTTACCGGGATTTCAAACCAGTTAATTGCATTTGCCATTTTTTTGTATTAATTTTTAAATACTTGCTTTTTTTGCAGTTTAAAGATAAAATTATTACTTGTAAATTGCAAGTAGTTAAAAGATATTTATTTTTGCCTTATGGCGAAACAAAAAAGAAGGTCTGATTGCCCGATAAGTTATGCTTTGGAAATTTTTGGCGATAAGTGGACGTTGTTGATTGTACGTGATTTAATGTTTAAAGGCAAACACTATTACGGTGAGTTTTTACAGTCTGAAGAAAAGATTGCAACGAATGTCCTTGCGGATAGGCTGGCGTTATTAGAAGAGGCAAACATTGTCGTTAAAAGGGTGGATCCTGCACACGGCTCAAAGTTTATTTACAAACTCACACAAAAAGGCATTCACTTGTTACCTGTGCTGGTTGATGTTATTATGTGGTCAGCAAAATACGACAAGAACAGTGCTGTTGATAAGAAGTTTGTCAATCGTGCCAAACGTGGTAAAGAGGGTCTGCTAAAAGAAATTTCAAGTCAGTTGAAAGATGAGCTGTCTTATTGAGTAACATTACCGCCAACGGCTCACGATGTTAGCGGCTGGCATTTTGTTCGTTTAGTTGTCGGTTTAACTTCTTAAAATCTTCTCCATTTTTCGTCCTTTCGCCAATTCGTCCACCAACTTATCTAAATATCTTGCTTTTTTTGTCAGCGGATTTTCAATTTCTTCAATCCGATAACCGCAGATTACTCCTGTGATAAGTTGAGCATTGGGGTTTAAGGTTGCTTTGTCAAAGAATGTTTCAAAAGTTACTTTCTGATCAATAAGTACTTGTAGTTTTTTGGCATTAAAACCCGTCAGCCATTCAATTACCTGGTGCAGTTCTTCTTTGGTTCTGCCTTTGCTTTCTACTTTTGTTACATAATGTGGATAAACCGATGCAAAAATCATTTTAGCTATACGGTCATTATGTTTGTCAGTTATTTGCATTTCTTATGCTTGTTTTAAATGAATGAATTTTGTGGTTATAAACTTGTTTCACCCCTCTTTGAAGTTTGCCATTCCCTTTGTTTTAGCTGGCAAGTCTTCAGGTGTGCAGTTTTTTAATACATAATCGGAATAAACATCCATGTGTCCGTCAATATCTGCAAAATAACAAACTTTGTCGCTCCAATCTCTACCTGTTATGCACAATGTTGTTGCGGCCAGGGCTTCCCTTTCCCGGTTTCGCAGAACAGTTTCAGGCTTCTGAGAAATTGCCCCCAGGTATAACTGCATTCAGCAAACATCAATGTGTGTTCTTTCCAGTCATCGTGATGAAAAATCAGTAGTGTTCCATTATCATTTTTTAACTGTTCAATCTGCCCTAAAATTTCCGGGTATGATTTCAGGAGCATTTCTTTATCACCGGGTATAAGTGTAAAAGAAATATTAGTACCTACCCATTCATCAGCCCCTTTAATACAATTCCATTTTACTGAAGAAAAAGGTTTTAGTTCTGTAATGATCATTTCCTTGAAGTAACCAGGTCCAAAAGGAAAGTGAGCAACAGTGTTGGTTTCAGCTTTTGCATTTGTGCCGGGTGTCCACCAGGCTGATAATCCTTGAGGTGTTGTTATAGCGGCATACACATGCTCTGCCGCCGCTCCTATTAGTACTGCATGGTTAATATCTGGCATGATTTGTATTTTTTAATTTTCAATGAGGAATATATGAATGCGCAAAAATAAAATATTAAGTAACTGGTATTTTAATTACGTCAATGCCGCAAACCTGTTTTCAAGTTTGGCTAACCATTTTTTCCGCTTTTTATCAGATACAAATTTTACCATATTCAGGCTTATCCACTTTCTGTTTTTATAGCCCATTTTCCAGAATGTACCCGTCATGATTGCTTTTTTAATGGCATTTCCAAAAATAAGTCGGTAAACAATACCGGCTGTATTCATGGTTGTGATAACTGTTACGCTTTTTATATTTTTAAAAAGCGGTATCATTCCGTAACCTTTCGGCGCATAATCATAAGCCACACCTGGAAAAATTACTTTGTCAATAAAACCCTTTGTCAATGCCGGCATCAGTTCCCACCAAACAGGAAAAATAAAAAGTAGATGGTCTGCTTTGTTAAGCCGTTCCTTATATTCAATCACTTTGGGGTCAACTGGCTTTTTATCTTTAAATGCTTTAAGATCTGCTGCTGTCATTACAGGGTTAAACCCATCTTTATCAAGATGAATAAGATCAATTTCATGATTTGCTTTTTGCAGACCATTTGTAACTGCCTGTAAAATTGCATTACAATAGCTTTGTTCATACGGGTGGTTAAATATAATTGCTGTTCTCATTTTACTGTATTAAGTCACTGCAAAAATGAGAAGGGAGCAGGGTATTAAACAATAACAATTGTAAAGAAATACGATCACCGCCTGTTTCTTATCCTGCTTAATGATACCGGGGTAATGCCCAAATAGGATGCAATATAATGTTGCGGAATACGCTGTAAAATTTCAGGGTGTTGCGTTAATAATTCTTTATAACGTTTTTCAGGATTGTCTTTTATGCGTGACAGAAATAATTTTTGATAAAAAAACAATCGTTGTAATATGTTTTCCTCAATTTCCTTTTTTATAGCTGGCGAATTGTCTACAATAAACTGAAAGTCTTTTTTTGAAATGCTATGAATAATGCAGGGCTCAATACTTTCCACATTAAATAAACCAGGCTGGCTGGTCATAAAACTTTCAATAGAGGAAACGCCTTGTCCTTCAAAGAAAAATTGAAAAGTAATATCTTTCCCGTTATTGTTAAACCAGGAACGCAGGCAACCCTTTTCTATATAGAATGCAGTTTTGGAAATCTGCCCTTCATGTAAAAGAATTTTCTTTGCAGGAATTTCCTGCCGGTTAAAAAGATGGCTAAACCTTTTCCACTCGTTTGTTATTTTGGATATTTTTTTGTTCATAATATTCAACCTGAATAATACCCGGGTTGTATGTTGGCCCTTCGTTCTGTAAGCTTGAATTGAAAGCAGGTCACATCCTTTTACACTTTATTAAATAAAATGGAAAATGCTCATCTATTTCTGACACTTCCAAAAGCCCGGCTTTACAAAATTCTTTTTGTATGGTTTCTTTGTCGTAAAAAAATATTTTAACACCACCAAACATTTCAAATCTGTCTTTACTGATGCAAGTTCCTTGTTCGTATGTATGCGCTTTTTTTGTGACGGTTGTAAAAACCATATAACCATTTTCTGCCAGTTGTTTATAGCAGTCTGTAATTAGTTTTATCCTTTCGTTTTCATCCAGCAAATGAATTAAGGCGTAACAAAATATTCCGTCATACAATTTGTTGTCGAAAGGCATTTCAGTTACTGAACCGTGATAAATTGTTAAGTTATCGCCGAAATGTTTTTTAGCAATATCAATTGCCGTCTTAGAAATTTCAATTCCTGTTACGGTTATTCCACTATCCCTGAATATTTGTGCGTTTCGCCCATAGCCAATGCCCGGAACTAAGATATTTTTTAAACCATTTGCAATAAAAAAATCCTTAGTCAATACTGCAGCCTTTGCAGGTTCTAATCCCCACATTTCCTGCTTGTCTTTAAATGCTTCTTCCCAAAATTCTGTCATAATTTAATTAGGTGTAGTTGTAAAATACAGGCAATGAAATAAAAATAGGCCTTATAAATCCAATTCCCCCTAAAAAGCCAATACTAAAAATGTTATATTTGACCTGTTATAAATACAGCACGTTATGCAAAGTGAAATACATGAAGGAAGGAATATAAAACGCTGCAGAAAGATGCCCGGCATTAAGCAGACTTGCGCCAGGCATGAGGATTATATCTATCGTTATTGAAAAAATAGTAACACGTAAGCATATGCCCACAACAACAAATATATACCTGCCATTACAGTTTAACCAACTGGTTGAGCTCGTTAAAACATTACCCAAAAAAGAAAAACAACAATTAACGGATTTGCTCCTCAACGATGAGCAGGCTTTTGATGTTCCGGAAGCGCAAAAACAGTTTGTACGGAACAGTATCAAAAAATACAAAGCACACCCCGAACTGCTTATTAACGAAAAAGATGCCTGGAAAATAATTAATGAACAATGACCCCAACCTATAAAATTGTATACACCAGGGCTGCCATTGAACATATTAAAAATATTGCAGACTGGTACAACAGGCAACAAAAAGGTTTAGGTACAAGATTCAAAACAACACTTAAAACCGAAATTAAAGCAATACAAAAAAATCCTTTCTCCAGGTCGTTCCGATACGACGAGGTACGTTTTGCCGTAGTGAAAAAATTTCCGTACGCCGCCCATTACACTGTAACAAACGAAAAAAACAAATTATCATACATGCCGTTTTTGCTTTCAGCGAAACTCCCAAAAAATGGAATGAACAAAATAAAAAACCCAAGCCTGTTCCTCTGTATGTACTTTGCTGAGGGCGTATCCCAAATTTTCGCTCGTTTAGAATTAAGCGTAAAGTTGTAGGTTGCAATAATCTTTGTTCGTTTGTAACCGGGTACCAGGCAGACCCCTCGTGCCTCGGGGTGACAGACCGCGGTGCAATGCTGAACTATGTATAATTATTGAACATTGGGTTCTCCCCAGCCCCTCCAAAGGAGGGGAGTTGTAACACGCTGAGAGGTATGCAGCTACTTTAGTGCGCTATTATTTTTATGTACCTGGCTGTAGTGCTGCTATTGGGCTGCTGTGGCCACGCTCGCTTGTACCGGAGTAATGCTATTGGGCTTTACTTTACCACGCTGCCAAAACATCAACAGCTTAAAAAATGAGGACATTTTCCCTGTCACTAACGCTGGAACACAATACTATAGTATTCAGCATATTTGTACTATTATAAGCCTTAAAATAAAAAGAGACAGATATATCATCCACCTCTTTTATGCCCGCCCTTATAGGCTTTTATTAATTTTCAATTATTTATCTGATCAAAATTATTCCATCACTAACTCTGGAACATTACCCTACCCCGTTTGCCGCGGGTTACTAAAGCACAAGATTATTTTCAGAAAATGTTTCCTGCTTTTTTTATTGACGAGCATAAAACAAAAAATCTTGTAAATAAATGATTTACAAGATTTTCGCCGTGCCCAGAACAGGAATCGAACCTGCACATTGTTGCCAATACCAGATTTTGAGTCTGACGCGTCTACCAATTCCGCCATCTGGGCATAAATGGGGTGCAATATTACAGCTTATGATGTGAATTGCCATATTTTTAATTTCAATTTTTTGAGAATCTTATTCCTCGCTTTACTGCTACTTTTGCAGGTATGCTAAAAATTGGTTTAATAAGAGAAGGAAAAGTTCCCGCAGACAATAGAGTGGCTTTAACGCCTGCACAATGCAAATGGATACATAAACAAAACCAGCAAATAAAGATTATTGCGCAATCTTCACCATACCGGTGTTTTGCCGATAAAGAATATATAGCTGCAGGCGTTGAAGTAAAAGAAGACCTGGGCGAATGTGATTTTTTATTCGGCATAAAGGAAGTACAGGTGAATGATTTGATTTGCGGCAAAACATATCTTTTTTTCTCACACACCAAAAAAGAGCAACCACATAACAGGAACTTATTGCAGTCTGTCATCAAAAAAAATATAACACTTATTGACTATGAATGCCTGGAGCATGACGACGGGCAACGTATAATTGGATTTGGCTTTTTTGCAGGTGTAGTTGGCGCACATAATGGTTTGATGGCTTACGGTAAACGAACAGGATTATATAATCTTGAAAGGGTATACAAACAAAGAAGCTTCAGGGAGTTGATTCATACATACTTTGGCTTACGTATTCCAAACGTAAAAATAGCTGTAACAGGATCAGGAAGAGTAGCACATGGCATACTGGAAATCATGAACCTTGTTGGCATACATGAAGTAGAACCCGATGAATACCTTACAAGGCGTTTTGCCTACCCTGTATATGTTCAACTAAAAGGAGCTGATCTTTATAAAAACAACCTGACGGGAAAGTATAGCCGGATAGAATTTCATGAACAACCGGAATTGTATAAAAGTATTTTCCTTCCTTACGCTTCGCAAACAGATATTTTAATGAATGGTATTTTCTGGGACAAAAATGTTCCCCGGCTTTTTGAAAAAGAAATGATACAGCATGATAATTTCATTATTCAAACAATTGCAGACATTACAGATGATGCAGGCGGATCTGTACCTATTAATGCAGGTGATCAGTCTATTGAAGACCCCATATACGGTATTGACAGGAACACTTTTAAAAAAACAGCGCCTTATCTGCCCGGCTCTATTGATGTAATGGCTGTTGGAAACCTGCCTAACGAATTACCAAGAGATGCTTCAAGATATTTTGGAGAACAATTGATAAAATATGTACTTGAGGGGCTTTTAAAAAACGACTCGCCGGTAATACAGCGTGCTACTATAACAGATAAAGGCATGCTTACGCCTCACTATAGTTATCTTAGCAATTATGCAGGCCTATAAATAAAGATAATAGTCTCTCAGGAGTGCCGTAAACACTTTCGTATATGCGTTATTGTTATCCCTTATTGCAAGTTCATGCGTTTGAACGTTGCCGGTTTTGTGCCGGTTAAAATGCAAAATACTCCTGAAATAATTATGCGCGGGTGTTTGCTTAACCAATAATTTTTCAGCAATAAAAAAACCTTTCTCCTGCGCAATGCCTGTATACTCAACGGTTCTGTGATAGGGAAGCAATATACCAAACGAACCATGGGCAGTAAGATTTTTATCAATAATGCCGGTCAGGCTTTCAAGCGTAAGCGCCGTGCTGTGCATAGCCAGATTCCTGTGTACATCAGGAGATTTTAAATCAGTTTCAAAAAAAGGCGGATTAACAATAATGAAATCATATTTTACAGGGAACAAATAAGTAATGGCATCAGCGTTAAATACCGTTATCTTATCTTTCCAGTTGCTGCGGGCAATATTTTCCTGCAATTGTTTAAAAGAGGGCGAATCTATTTCTATGCCATGAAACTGCCCGTTAATATTTTGTGCCAGCATTAGTGTAAGCAGTCCTGAGCCGGCACCTATATCTAAAGCTACGCTTATACCTGGATTTTTTTTAGCAAACCAGGCACCAAGTATACATGCATCTGTACATACCTTCATAGCACACTGATCGTGATAAACCGTAAACTGTTTGAACCGGAAATAACTATTAGGCATTAGGCGAAAGTAAGAAAATAGTGGCTGTGTACTGTACGCAAACGGGAGTAGATGCTTTTACAACTTTTCCGGTTTGCTCTTATACTCAATCAACCTTTGTAAACGTAAATAGATACTCAAACGGCTTTACAATTAAGCTGCCTTCTAATTCAGCAGGTGTGGAGCGGGATATTTTTATTAAAGCCGTAGCATTATTCTTAAATTGCAATACTGCTGCTCCTCTTATCGATTTATTACCTCCTTTATTCATAACAGTATCTCCGGCTTTGCCAACACCATCTACATCATTTTTAAGAATAGAATATAACTGCGTTCCCAGGGCAATATCTTCTACAACAAGTTTAACTTCCTCCTGCAATACACAATTGGCGCAGTTTACAAATGCATTGAAAATAGTGAGGTAGGCGGTGTCTTTAGGTTTGATATAAAAAAACTGCAATGCACTCCTGATATTAAATTTGTTATCAGCAGCAGGTTCAATTTTTATATAGCCATTAAACGATTTGGTTTTAAGATCAACAGCTTTCATTCGCCACTCGCCACCCAGTGCAGCCAGATCAAGTATTGAAGATTTTACAGGTTTAGTTATGGATTTTTTATTAGCGGTAATATCTGTTTTAGTTTTTACCGGGGGCACCTGCTTTTTTGCAGCACGAACGGTTTCTGTTGAAATAGCAGCAACAGTATTATCATTTTCAATACTGTCTTCTGTAGCAGGTTTATCAGCATTTGTATTACCGGCATCCTTAATTAAAGTTTGGCGGGGGGGCGTATTATACCACAGCGCGGCTGTTATAATAACAATTATTGCGGCAACGGCAAACAGCCATTTTGTATTTTTTTGTAAAAAAGTTTTTTGAAGTGCTGCTGCTTGTGGAGTATCAACAAAGATGTTCGTTTCGGAATTTTGCAACTCCTGTATTAGTTTATTTAATCCTGCGTGATAATCCTGTGTGAAATCTATATGCTGAATACGCTGGATGCGAAAAGGCGTTTTACTATCTACAACAATCAATGGAATTACTTTCTTGTTTTGCCCGAGGGCGTAATATACTTCATCCAGCACATTATTGGATACAACAGATTTTGCTGTTTCTACGAATAAAAGACAGTCGCAGGTTTCCAGCGCTTTTTCAATTTCCAGGTCCCATTCTGTGCCGGCGCGTATATCCTGCTGATCAATCCACACATTAAAGCCACGCTTTTTTAAATCAAGCGCAAGCTTCAGTGAAAACTCACTGGCATCCTGCCTGGAATAACTAAAGAATATTTTTTTCAAAGGCATATCAGAACAATAGTTATGGGAATATACAGAGTTATGGTGAAAGATGGAAGCGTAATTTAGTATTTTGCAGGCGGGTGACACACCCGCCTGTAGTGGTCGCTACCGGTCGGCGTCTCATTATAGCCATCAACTTAAGAAAGGCTTTAGGGAGGGAAGCACAGCCTGATCTTTTCGGACTGCTTCTCCCGCCGCAACATTTATCCAATTCAAATCTTCATGCTGGCGGGATCGCAGTTACGGTAAAAGTGTTTTAAATTTACAACCAGCACCAAGGCAAAGTATACAATATTTCAACCACTCGCATAACTCAATCAATCCTTGGTTCTCCGCGGAGTTTCAACGCCAAGCCCTTTGTGCGTGAGCTGGCTCTATGAGGCATTATCATCATCTCTGTTTCGTTAAATCCACATCATCTTTGGATGGCAGGAGTTTTAATTACAACCTTTGATTCTCTGCCTACCGCAACGTCGCCAGCCAACGCACAGGCTAAGCACCGGCAGAACTGCGAAGAACCCTCGCTTTACGAAGAATAAAAAATTGTTGATTGTTATTTTTTCATTATCCTTAATACATACAATACTGCATGTACAGCAGCAAATATCAATGAAAAATAAAACAATCCGGTATCCTCACCATTAGTAATATTGTGATGAATAAATGCAATTACGCCAAGTGCTAACGACAATATCAATCCTGTTATCCCTCCTATTTTATTTGCCTGAGAAAGTGTGGTTGCTGAGCCAGACGATAAATTACTATGTCTTACGCCATACCACAGATAAACATCAAAGCCTATAATCATCCAAACAATCAAACGTATCCATGTATCCAATGGAAGAAATGCCATCATAAAAAAGCAGGTAAATACGCCCAGTATCGGCACAACAGGAACAAGCGGTGTTTTAAATGCACGGGGAGCATCAGGCATTTTTACCCGCATCACCCACACGCCAATACATACCAGTATAAACGCAAATAATGTTCCTATACTTGTCATCTCCCCTACCACACGGGCAGGCACAAACGCAGCAAACAAACTTACAAAGCCCATAAACATAAAATTGCTTCGTGCAGGCGTTTGAAATTTTGGGTGAACCCTGGAGAATACTCCTGGCAGCAAACCATCCTTACTCATACTGAAGAATACACGACTTTGCCCCAGCAACATTACTAATATTACAGAAGCATAACCCGCAAGTATGGCTACAATAATTGCCCGGTTTAACCAGGGATAATCAGGATGTATTACACCGGCGGCATCAGGTTTACCCATATGTTCAATAGCTACAGCTACGGGAGCAATACCATCCTGGCCTTTAAAAGAAGTATAGTTGGTAACGCCTGTCATTACATGTGCAAACAGCAAATACAAAACCGTACAAATTACAAGTGAACCCAAAATCCCAATCGGCATATCCCGCCTGGGATTTTTAGCTTCCTGCGCAGCAGTGCTTACCGCATCAAAGCCTATATAGGCAAAAAATACTATAGCGGCTGCCCGTATTATACCACTGAAACCATATTCACCAAAAGTGCCGGTATTCTTAGGTATATAAGGAACATAGTTATCGTTATTAATATACTTCCATCCTAAAAAAATAAATATTAGAACAACGGCCACTTTCAATGCCACAATAACTGCATTTACTGTTGCGCTTTCCTGCGTTCCTTTAATTAATAATAAACTCATCAACACCACAATAAAAACAGCAGGTAAATTTATAATGCCGCCATCCCACGGGCCAACAGTAAAGGCTGGCGAAAGATGCACATCAAATCCTTCTAAAAATTTAATAAGATAACGGCTCCAGCTAATACTTACCGTGGCCGCACCCACAGCATATTCCAACACAAGGTCCCAACCAATAATCCACGCGATAAACTCTCCCATGGTAGCATAACTGTATGTATATGCACTACCCGCTACAGGTATCATGGATGCAAACTCCGCATAACACAATCCCGCAAAAGCGCATCCTAATGCAGCAACAATAAATGAAATGGTAATAGCCGGGCCTGCCTGGTTAGCCGCAGCGCCCCCGGTAATAGAAAATAATCCTGCTCCGATAATTGCTCCGATACCAAGCGCAACAAGCGCCCAGGGACCAAGGGTACGTTTTAAACTATGCGAACCGGTTTCTTCTGCTTCCGCAATTAGTCCGGCAAGGGGTTTCTTTGCAAATAAACTCATACGCAGTTATATTTTTTATGAATGAAATTGAAAAGTAAACATTTCTGCCCAAAACAAATGAAAAGATGATGTTTTTGTGCAGATGACCAGCAAAAAAAAACAATTATTGTTCGTTTGAAATAACTTTCTGTTAGTTTTGAAACTTTACCAGCTTTTATTATATGAATAAACGTACTGTTGGTTTTTTATCGCTGGCAATATTCACCATTGTCGCCATACTTCATTTTATTCATTTCGAAAATTGGATAACCTTATCAACCCCATTTTTATTTATATGCAGGTGGATTGTAATTGCAAGCATTATTGTATTTGCGTTATACAAAAAATCGCTCACTACCTGGATATTGGCTGCCATGGCAATTGGTGTTGAATTAGGGCTTGATTTTCCTGCTTTTACACAAAACCTGCAGTTCTTAAGCAAAATATTTTTAAGGCTTGTAAAAACAATTGTTGCGCCTCTATTGTTTTCAACACTGGTGGTTGGTATAGCCAGCCATTCCAATTTAAAACAGGTTGGGCGTATGGGCATAAAGTCTATCCTGTATTTTGAAATTGTTACCACATTCGCACTTATTATAGGAATAGTTTTTATAAATCTTACCAAAGCAGGAGAAGGCATTAAAGTACCGCCAGCTCTTTTAAAAGAGCTGCCGCATTCATCAGAAAAAGTGATGCAGGAAAAAATGATTGCCATATTAGACAGCGCCCAGGTTCCACATTCACCTGATCTTATTAATAAATTACCTGATGCCCCCGGTAAAACCTGGCAGGACCATATACTCGATATTTTCCCGGAAAATATTATTAAATCAATTTATGAGGGAAATGTATTGCCCATTGTAGTATTCAGTGTAATATTCGGCATTTCGCTTGCATTGCTTAGTGAGCAAAAAAAGAAACCGCTGTTGGAATTTACAGAAAGCCTTGCAGAAACAATGTTTCGCTTCACCAATATTATTATGTATTTCGCGCCTTTTGGTGTTGGCGCCGCCATAGCCATAACAGTTGGTCATTTAGGTATAGATATATTAAAAAATCTTTTCCTTTTATTACTCACTTTATACCTGGCGCTGTTCGCATTTTTGCTGTTAGTATTACTGCCTATTGCTTTGTTTGTAGCAAAAGTTCCTGTCAAAAAATTTATACTGGCTGTTAAAGAACCTGCTTCCATTGCATTTGCAACCACAAGCTCAGATTCCGCATTGCCACTGGCTTTGGAGAATATGGAAAAATTTGGTGTACCCAGGAAAATAGTTTCGTTTGTAATACCAACAGGCTACACTTTCAATTTAGATGGAACAACATTGTATTTATCGCTGGCATCAGTATTTGTGGCACAGGCAGCCGGCATACCATTAACTTTTGGCGAACAATTTATGATTGGTCTTTCATTGATGCTTACAAGCAAAGGCGTAGCCGCAGTGCCCAGGGCATCGCTGGTAATATTAATTGCAACAGCAGCCACTTTTAAATTTCCGCTTTGGCCCATTATGGCTATTTATGGCATTGATGAGTTGATGGATATGGCAAGAACTTCTGTAAACGTGATAGGTAATACACTGGCAAGTTGTGTAATTGCCCGCTCAGAAGGTGAGTTTGATGATGAGAAAGCATTGGCTTTTAAAGCAGAATGATAATAAAGTATTAACAAACAGTAATTATTATTAAAAGAATCTCACCAAAAGGGCGGCAAATTACCATAGAAATTGCATTTTTGCGGCCAATAGCACATTAATAAAGACTTATGATCAAAAGAATTAGTAGCCTGGCGGTTTGTTTACTTCTCGGGTATATGTCCATTGCGCAGGAAGGAATTAAAGTTCAGTTTGTTAGTCAGTATGAAGAAGGATTAAAAAGCGTTGTGGTTTTACAGGCAGGAAAAGAAACAACCTATAGTCCGGATAAATCTGGATTTTCCGACATAAATATTCACAGTACCGATTCCATTATAGTGAGCGCCGATGGTTTTGAAAGCGTTTCAACAAATGCTGCTGCATTAACAGCCAAACCTGTAGTAAGCCTGCATAAAAAATTTACGTGGAAGGATTTGCTGAACCCAATGTTTTATATAATAAACGGAGGGTTATGGCTGTTGCTGTTTATTGTGTTTGCAGAAACAGGATTATTTGTAGGGTTCTTTTTACCTGGCGATAGTCTTTTATTTGTTGCCGGTATTTACAGCAGCAACCTCATGCATGAGTTTTATAAAGCCATAGGCATTGAGCGTTTTGAAAATGAATGGGTAGATTTATTTCTGCTTGTTGGCCTTGTATCATTAATGGGTATAATGGGTAATATACTTGGTTATTGGTTTGGCAGAAAAATAGGACCATCCATGTTTCACTGGAAAGACCGTTTTCTTTTTAAGAAAAAATATTTGCACGACGCACATGATTTTTTTGAAAAACATGGCGGCGGCGCAATAGTGTTTGCACGTTTCTTACCCATTATACGCACCTTTGCTCCTATTGTTGCAGGTATAGTGAATATGGATAGAAAAAAATTCATGTTCTTTAATATTGTTGGTTGCGTGGCATGGGTAATCAGTATGATATTTGCCGGGCATTTTTTACAGATATGGGTAAGAAAGCAATTTGGATTTGAGTTGAAAGATCATCTTGAAGCTATAGTTATAGGTATAGTACTAATAACAACCCTGCCTGTTTTCTGGAAATTATTTTTTGGAAAGAAAAAAGAAACAACTGCCTAATAAATCCCATTTTCATGTCTCAGCCAAAAACGAATGCTTCCATTTTTAATGTGGCCGTACTTGTAGCCGCATTAGGATATTTTGTAGATATATATGATTTGCTGCTGTTTGGTATTATACGTGTGCCGAGTTTAAAAGATATGGGATTAACAGATGCAGCCATACTTACGGATGGCGAAGGTATACTTACCTGGCAAATGTGGGGCTTGCTGATTGGTGGTATTATATGGGGTGTAATGGGCGATAAAAAAGGAAGGCTGAGTGTATTGTTCGGCTCTATTATACTATACTCGCTTGCCAATATTGCCAATGGTTTTGTACAAACAGTTATTCAATATAAACTCATTCGTTTTGTAGCAGGTATTGGTCTTGCCGGTGAACTGGGCGCAGGTATTACACTCGTTTCAGAATTAACAGCAAAAGAAAAAAGAGGTATAGCCACTTCACTCGTTGCAGGTATAGGGCTTACCGGTGCTGTGGTGGCGTTTATAATGAAAGAAAATTTTCATTGGCGCACCTGCTATTTTATCGGAGGTGGTTTAGGATTATTACTCCTCGTATTACGCATATCCGTTTTTGAATCGGGCATGTTTCACAAAGCAAAACAAATGGATGTGCAGCGTGGAAACCTATTGATGTTTTTTACAAACGGAGACAGGTTGAGGCGATACATTACAGGCATACTGATAGGGCTGCCAACATGGTTTGTAATTGGTGTGCTGGTAACATTTTCAAGCGAGTTTGGAAAACAGATGGGCATTACCGAAAAAATTGATCCGGGTAAAGCCATCATGTTTGCCTATGTTGCTATTTCATTGGGTGATATTGCGGTTGGTTTTGTAAGCCAGTGGATGAAGAGCAGGAGAAACGCATTATTTTTATTTTATGCCATCACGGCTGTTTTTATGGTATTATATTTTACCACGCAATGGAATGGCTCTGCCAGCAAAATGTACTGGATATGCGCCGGGCTTGGTTTCGGCACGGGCTTCTGGGCTATTTTTGTTACGATGGGCGCCGAACAATTTGGTACCAACATAAGAGCTACCGCTGCCACCACTATTCCCAATATGGTTCGCGGTATGCTGGCGATATTTATTCTTCCTTTATTTCAATGGCTGCGCGGTATTACCGGCAGTTATTATACCGGTGGATGGGTAACCGCCATCATCGTCATGTCAATCGGAACTATTGCTGTTATACTTACTAAAGAAACTTTTGGAAAGGACTTGAATTATGTGGAGTGAGCGGTATATCATGAGTTTGGAGTTTATAGTTTGTAGTTTTGGGTTATAACCACAAATCATAAACTAAAAATCCTTGCTCCAATTTCAAATCTCAAATTTCAAATTTCCGGTACTTAAACTAAAAACCTGTTGTTGAATTTGCAAGGCCTAAAGCCGGTAACTTGTAACTTGCAACCTGAAATCTGCAACTTGTAATATGCCTGTAACGCCTGAACAAATAATCGCTAAGGGATCTGCATTTAAGAGAGAAAAAATAAAAATGCTCGTCATCCGCTTTTCTTCCATAGGTGATATTGTTTTAACAACACCCGCTATCCGTTGTTTAAAGCAGCAAATGCCGGGAATAGAATTGCATTTTCTCACCAAACAAAAATTTAAAGCTGTTAGCATTGCCAATCCTTATATAGATAAATTCCATTATTTTGATAAAGACTTTTCACAAACCATCAAAACAATAAGAGAGGAAGAATTTGATTATATTATTGACCTGCATAAAAACCTGAGGACGTTAAGGCTATATCTTGAAACAGATATCAAAACAAAATGGTATAGTTACCGCAAGCTGAGCATACAAAAATTTTTGCTTACCAAATTCAGTATAAATATTATGCCAGGCATTCATATCTCCCAACGAAGCCTGGATACCTTGAAGCCTCTTGGCATAAAAGATGATGGCAAAGGATTAGATTATTTTATTCCTGCTGAAGCATATATAAAAAAAGATGACCTGCCTATGTCGCACCGTATGGGGTATATAGCAATTGTTATCGGCGCATCATACTTTACTAAAAAGCTGCCCGTTGAAAAACTGAAGCAATTGTGCAGCAATATTCAACACCCCATAATATTAGTTGGCGGCAAAGAAGATATACCCGAAGGAGATGCCATTGCCGCTGCAGATCCGGTTAAAGTATATAATGCCTGTGGTAAATTTTCTCTTAACGAATCTGCTGATATTGTAAGGCAGGCGAAACTTGTTGTATCGCACGATACGGGCCTTCAATATATAGCCTGCGCTTTTCAGAAAAAAGTGCTGGCCATTTGGGGCGGAACATCTCCTGAATTAGATGTGGAACCTTATTACGGAAGCAGCAACAAACCTAACTACACAAATTATATAGTGCCTGGTTTAAAATGCCAGCCCTGTTCTAATTACGGCACTAAAACCTGCCCTAAAAAACATTTTAAGTGTATGCAGTTGCAGGATATTGATGCAATAACGAAAGAAGTAGTGAGAGCGTTATAAACAGGTTTCTCAGAATGCTGAGATTTGGAACAACGTTTACTATAAACAGGAGTTTATGCTCAGCCTTTCGAAAGTTGATAAATATCTTTTACCTCAAGAACAGGCCTATTATATCCATGAAGTGTAACATTAATCATTGCCTTACCCACTTCCTCAAGTGTTAAAAAAAATGTGTGACTGAATATTCTGAATACCGGAAAGAGCGCATTAATAACTTTATAAAAACTTTTTACATTTTTTGCACCTGCCGTAGGTTTCATAATTGCCGGGCGAAAATTATATACGGCTTTAAAAGGCAGTTTTGTCAAATCGTTTTCAGTTTTACCTTTTACTCTTGCCCACATTTGTTTTCCTTTTTCCGTACTATCAGTTCCTGCGCCCGACACATAGCAAAACGTCATTTGCGGATTAACAGACGCCAGTACTTTTGCAAAGTTCAATGTTAAGTTATAAGTGAGTTTGGTAAATTGCGCTTCCTTCATGCCTACAGAAGAAACACCGGCACAAAAATAACAGGCATCGTATCCTCTTATTTTTTCAACTATAGAAGAAATATCGTTGAAATCGCTATGGAGTATTTCTTCAATTTTAGGGTGAGCATAACCGGTAGTTTTCCTGTTGATAAGCAATATTTTTTCAACTTCAGGATTAGCAATACATTCCTGCAACACTCCTTCGCCCACCATTCCGGTTGCACCGGTTATAATAACTTTAATTGTCATTTTATCATTATTGAAATATAATTATTGATAGCATTAACCAACGGTTTTATACTTTTCGCTTCTTTCATTTCACGCTTTATTCCTCATTCAGCATTTTCCTGCTTTATACCCGTTGTGGTAAAACTGATTTTATGCTGCTTGTATAAATTGCCCAATGTCATTTTAAAAGTCTTTTTACTCATGCCGAAAAAGGCATAAATATCATCGGGATCGGATTTATCATTATAAGGCAGGTAACCATTATTATCATTAAGAAGTTGCAGGATTTTAGCCGTTTCATCATTCACTTTTTCATAGCCCGCTTTTCCCGGAACAACATCTATTTTATTTTCAGGAGTAATAAACTTTATAAATCCCTTCAGTTTTTCCCCGGGTTCAAGATCACGGAATACGTCGCTGAAATGTATAACGCCGGTATGCATATTATTGATGATTACCACATAGCCAATATCACTTTTACGGTATACCAGCAGGTCAACCTCATCTTTTTGTTTCACCGTTAAATGTTCATTGCTTAAAAAGAAATCAATCTTTTCTGTTGCCGCAACCCTGCCCGTCTTTTCATCTATATATATTTTTACAAGATATTTTTCATCCTTATACATTCTTGATTTCTGCTTCGACTTAGGAACGAAAATATCTTTCATCAGTCCCCAATCCATAAAAGCGCCATGCGCTGTTTCTGAAACCACTTTTAATAATACAATATCACCAACAACACCTAAAGGCTTTTGGGTGGTTGCAATCAATCGTCCCTCAGAATCGTGATACACAAATACATTAATCTCATCTCCTCTCTTTATATCCCGTGGCATAAACCGTTTGGGAAGAAGAATACCATCAGCGCCATCATCCAAATATGCTCCGGGATCAACGATACGAGACACTTTGAGCAGGTTGTAATCACCAACTTTAATCATACTGTTTATTATAGGATAAAGGTAGCAGATTAAAGTATAGTATTAGCCGGCTAATGCAGAACGGGGTGCATTTCAAATTGTCGCTTCATACGCGTCATTCTGGTCGGTGAAACACCGACCGGTAGCGGGTTTTGCCACCCACCTGCGAAAAATCTCATTCTTCAAAGCTTACGAGACTGCTTCACCCGCCGCGATATGCGTTCAATTCAATAGAACCTACGGGCGGGTTCGCAGTGACGCAAGTGTTTTGGTTTTATAACCGGCACTAAAGCAAAGTATACATTAGTTTAACCTCTCGCTCGTCTTTACGAGCCGCCAACACGAAATTGAAATATCATGCTGCTTTGCGGCGAAGCAATCTCATTCTTCAAAGCTTACGAGACTGCTTCACCCGCCGCGATATGCGTTCAATTCAATAGAACCTACGGGCGGGTT
>JADLCD010000045.1 GCA_020847395.1 Chitinophagaceae bacterium | reverse complement strand
CAATACGTGATTGTTCGGCTAAGGCCTGCATAATGCTTTGACGTATCCACCAAACTGCATATGATATAAATTTGAAACCTCTTGTTTCATCAAAACGCTGGGCAGCTTTAATGAGTCCTAAATTACCCTCATTAATAAGATCCGGCAATGACAAACCCTGGTTTTGATACTGCTTTGCAACAGATACAACAAATCTAAGGTTTGCTTTGGTAAGCCTGTCTAACGCTTTTTGATCACCCTGTTTTATCAGTTCCGCCAGTCTTACTTCTTCTTCAGAGCTTATAAGTTCAACACGCCCGATTTCCTGCAGGTATTTTTCAAGGCTTTGAGATTCACGATTCGTAATCGACTTCGTGATTTTGAGCTGACGCATACTCATAAGGAAGAATATTTAAGGGGTTTAAAAGTATTCTATAAAGCACGGATTCAAGCTCTAAAACGCTGGCTACCATTAGATATTGTACCTTAAGCAATTTAAGGAAATAGCAGGTATTAGAAAAAAATATTATTATCTGTACTTTAATCTTTTCCAAAAATCAAGAGAACCAACTTTTTGTTACCAGCTATTTACCAAAAAATATTTTATAAAAAACTTTGATGCTTCCATAATTTTTATATTATTGCACGCTATCTTTTTTATATTATTGCACGCTATCTTGACATAGATTAACAGATTTTGACAAATGAGTAAAAAACAACTATATACATTAGAATACCCTGTGCGCTGCTCGCCCTCAATACTTTATGAGTTTTTATCGACCCCGGCAGGTTTACAGGAATGGTTTGCTGACAGAGTGGATGAAAGAGATATGATTTTCAGCTTTACCTGGAAAGATTCTACTGATAAAGCTGAAGTACTTGAAGGAGAAGAAGATAAATTCATTCGCTTTCACTGGCAGCATGCACCTAAAGAAGAGTATTTTGAATTTGGAATAGAAAAATCTGAAGTAACCAATCAAACAATACTTGTAATTAAAGACTTCGCAGAAAAACGGGATATAGCGGACCAAAGCCGCTTATGGGACTCACAGGTTAAAGATTTGTTTCACAGGCTTGGTAATTAATAACAGCAATCAGAGTGCCGTTATGAGGCTATTAAAGCCACTCTCGAAAAATGTTGCTGCTTCATTCCACTGCTGCAAAGGCAGGAAACAGGTAAGCTTCAGAAAACCTGTTTTCAGTATAAAAGCATTGTTTTCCGGCAGGGTAATATCAGCCAGTTTGGTGTGACTACCCGCTGTTTTATGATGAAGCCATTCATCATCGCTTGTTTGTATATACCAGTCTATATTGCCTGGCTTACTGAGTTCATACAATTTTACCTGGTACGCGGCTTTAAATTTACCCTTTAAGTGAAGTGTTAAGCTCAGATCATTGCCCCACCAAAACATAGAACGGATAGCAAAAACATTATCTTTAGTAAAAAAGCGCGGGTAATCAAGCATAACATAATGAAGCCCTTTGTAATTTTCGCCACGTGATATTTTGGGTGAATTCAATAACACTTCCTGCGGTAACAGGCTTTCGGAAAGCTTTACATACGTACCTGCAAGCGCCCCGAAGAGATTATAAACCTTCCCGATTATGCGATTCTTTGTTAAAATAAAATCTATATCTGCAGCTAAATTCAATTCGTTTTCTGAAAACTGTATTTTTGCATCTTTCATGGAATAAAGTTATTGCAGCACAAAACAGCAAACCTGGAAAGTGATTAAAAAATTAGACAAACTTGTTATCAAAGCATTCGTTGGTCCTTTCATTGCCACTTTTTTCATAACGCTGTTTGTGCTGGTACTCCAGTTTTTCTGGAAATATATTGATGACCTTGTAGGTAAAGGGCTTGATACGCTTACCATCTTAAGACTTACAAGCTATGTTACCGCAACAGCCGTTCCGCTGGCATTACCATTGGCTGTACTGCTCTCCTCCATTATGACGTTTGGAAAACTGGGTGAAAGTTTTGAAACTGTTGCTATAAAATCTGCCGGCATTCCTTTATTACGCTTTATGCGGCCACTATTTATTTTTTCTGCTCTTATTTCAATAGTTGCTTTCTTATTTTCCAATTATGTAATTCCTGTAGCGCAGTTAAAATTCCAAACACTGTTGTATGATATAACGGTAGCCAAACCAGCCTTTAATCTTAAAGAAGGCGTATTTTTTAGAGAGTTTGATGGTTATACCATTAAAATTGGTAAGAAGGAAAAAGATAATATTACCATTCATAACATCATCATATTTGAAAGAAATTACAGCCTGCAGGATAATATTATTGTGGCAGAACATGGGCAAATGAAAATGAGTGATGATAAAAAATTTTTAGAATTCTATTTGCAAAATGGCTGGAGAAATGAGGAGAGAGGTCCATCCTACACAGTAAACACAGATTATTTACGCCTGGGCTTTAAAGAATATAAAAAAGTTTTTGATCTCAGTTCTTTTGCCATGATGCGAACGCCGGATAGTCTCTTCAAAGACAATTTCAGAATGCTGAATGTGCGCCAATTAAATAAAGCCATTGATTCGCTTCAAAAGTCTGCAGGCCCGGGAATGTCAAAAAGAGTGGAAAGAGAAGTGAGCATGAATTATGCTTTAGTAAAAAATGCAAGAGACTCTGTTAAAAAGAATATGCCGCCACCGGCGATAGTGCCTGCGGAAATGATTGTTTATGAAAAAGTGCCGCTGGCGCCCGCAATAATTCCTACCACGTATAACCAGCAAAGAAATGCGATAACAAAAGCATTACAAGCACCTGCTCCTGCTACATATGATCAATTATTGCCAGATTCGGTAAGAAAAGCTATTGTAACAAGAGTGATTGATAAAGTAAGTAGCTCAAAAAACACAATGGATATTATTGCATCGGATGCACAGGCGAAACAAAAGGATTTACGCTTTCACCTTATTGAATGGCACAGGAAATTTTCACTTTCCTTCGCCTGCGTTGTACTCTTTCTTATTGGCGCTCCGCTTGGTTCTATTATAAGAAAAGGAGGGCTCGGAATGCCGCTGGTTATCGCTGTTATTTTCTTCCTTGTTTTTCACCTGCTGAATATGTTTGGAGAAAAATTTGTGAGAGAAAATATTACTTCCGCTTTCGTTGGCATGTGGCTTTCAACACTGGCATTATTACCTGTGGGGTTTTTCCTCACATATAAAGCAATGCACGATTCGCAATTGTTTAATAAAGAATTTTACTACCGCGCATTTAAAAAAGTTCGTCCGCTTATTCAAAAACTAAGAAAGAAAAAAGAAGAAAATATGGTAACGGCTTAAATTGACTCAGCCTTTGCCAGAACCTCCCCAATTAATAAAACGGTCGGACCAACAAAGGCTGATTATGACTTGCAATCGGCAGCAAATATACAGTTCAATAGTACATAGAACAACTCTATTCCCTAAAGAAATGGTAAAATATACAAAGTTGATTTCTGAAAATCTGACTACTTTCGTTTCCTAATATTACCAGAAAATTAAAAGATATGCAGGCTTGGAAAGACTATCAAACAAAAAATAAAGAAAGATTTCTTAATGAGTTGCTGGAACTCTTACGCATTCCTTCTGTAAGTGCAAAAAGTGAGAATAAAGCGGATATGATTGCCTGCGCGGAAGCAGTTAAAGCCAGGCTTATTGAAGCCGGCGTTGATAAAGCAGAAATATATACTACCGAAGGACATCCTGTAGTATATGCAGAAAAAATAATTGACACTGCAAAACCAACCGTATTGGTTTACGGGCATTATGATGTGCAGCCTGCAGACCCGCTTAATTTATGGAACAGCGGACCATTTGACCCTGTAATTAAAGATGGAAAAATATTTGCTCGTGGTTCCTGCGATGATAAAGGACAATTCTATATGCACGTAAAAGCCCTGGAAACACTGGTAAATACCAACTCGCTTTCAACCAACATAAAATTTATTATAGAAGGCGAAGAAGAAATAGGCTCTCCCAACCTGGCAAAATTTGTTTCCTCGCACAAAGATTTATTAAAAGCTGATGTGATACTGATCAGCGATACAGCGATGATAAGCATGGACACACCGTCTATTGATATCGGCGTTCGCGGACTTTCTTATATAGAAGTTGAAGTAACCGGGCCAAACAGGGATTTGCATAGTGGTGTATATGGTGGTGCCGTTGCAAACCCAATTACTATACTTGCAAAAATGATTGCCTCCTGCCACGATGAGAATAACCACATCTCTATTCCGGGGTTTTATGATGACGTGGTAGAATCATCAGCAGCAGAAAGAAAGTTGATGGCAGAAGCACCTTATAACGAACAGGCGTATGAAAAAGATTTAGGTGTGAATGCACTCTGGGGCGAAAAAGGATATACAACCAATGAAAGAACAGGTATAAGGCCTACACTTGAATTGAATGGCATTTGGGGAGGTTATACAGGTGAAGGCGCTAAAACAGTTTTACCTTCAAAAGCATTTGCGAAAATATCCGCTCGTTTGGTGCCCAATCAGTCTTCTGTAAAAATCACAGATAAATTACTCAACTATTTTAAAAGTATTGCACCTCCTGGCGTTACTGTTAAAGCAGAAGAACATCACGGTGGCGAACCTTATATGACGCCGATTGATTCTGTAGCCTATAAAGCCGCGGCTAAAGCTATTGAAACCACGTTTGGCAAATCTCCTATTCCTGTGCGCGGCGGTGGCAGCATTCCCATCTGTTCACTATTTGAAAAAGAATTAGGCGTTAAAATAGTATTTATGGGTTTTGGATTGGATAGTGATAATCTTCATTCGCCCAACGAAAAATTTGATGTATTCAATTTTTACAAGGGCATTGAAACTATTCCGTATTTCCATAAATATTTTGCGGATATGAAATAATTTTTGAACCACAGAGGCACAACGTTTCGCCAAAATGATATAATCCTTCTCCCGGGCATAAGCCTGTATGTACATATACCGACAGTTTTTGCCTGTTGAACTACTCATGTTATTTAAATAATCTCATCTGTTATAGCTTTGTATTCAAACCAAAAATGACATGCAGCATTTTACCAGCGATATTTCAAAAAATAAATTCCCGGCAAATGAACTGGTGTCCGGTAAATTGATAAGAAACGGTGTGCTGAAAGAAATTATTAAAGAACATCCTGACTTTAATGAGAACTGCAATCTTTCTCTTTCTGAACTCAATCATTATCGCCAGCAATATATTCAGCATTTATTGACTAAAGAAGTTGGAACATTTACAGAGCTGGAACAAACCGTAATGGATAATATCAATCAGAATCACCTGATATCAGATGAAGCAAGTGAAATCAAAAATCCCATTACCCGCGGGCAGTTATGGGCTGACCGCATAGCATCATTTGGCGGTAGCTGGAAATTTATAGGAATATTTGGCATTTTTCTTTTGGGGTGGATGATACTTAATGCATATATGCTCCATAATAGCAGTTTCGATCCTTATCCTTTTATACTGCTCAATTTAATCTTATCCTGTCTTGCTGCTATACAGGCGCCCGTAATTATGATGAGCCAGAACCGCCAGGAAGAAAAAGATCGCGACCGCGCTAAAAATGATTATATGATTAACCTTAAAAGTGAGATTGAAATACGCATGCTGCACGAAAAAATTGATCACCTGATTGTTCATCAGCAGGAGGGCTTACTGGAAATTCAGCAAATACAGGTTGATATGATCCGCGAATTGATGGACAGGTTAAACACATTGCAAAACGATAATAAAAAAAGCACAATAAAGTAATAAGATATATATGAGCCATTCAAGACAAGTATTTCAAACCAGTTCCAAACTACGCTGGCGCACATTTCAGTGGGGAGGCAGGTTAATACTTTTCGGCATTATACTGATGATACCGGTTGTGATTATAACTTTATCAAGAGGTATACAACCTGAGCTTCCACTTTTAAGCAGCCCTGTTGATTCATTGCATCACCTCGATAATCTTACTATACCCGCAGGATTAAATAAAAAGGAATTAAAAAAATATAAAGGCTTTAATGATTTTTTATCTGCCAGGGCAAAAAATGAAAAACTTATCAAGGGACAGACGGGCGTTAATACATCTCAGATAAGAGCAGCGTTTTATGTTGACTGGGATCCACAGGCTTTTTATTCGCTGCAAACAAATATCAACAAGCTGAATCTTGTTTTTCCCGAATGGTTTTTTATTGATCCTGCTACCGATACACTCCGCCCGCAGGTAGACACTTCTGCGCTTGCAGTAATGAAAAAAGCAAATGTAAAAATTGTACCACTCATCAATAACATTAACGAACATAAAGGTGAAGGTACTTTTGATGGAAATATACTGCACCGTATACTCCACAATAATAAAAAGAAAGAAAAATTAATAGCCGATATCATTAAATACATTAAGCAATATGGTTTGCAGGGTATAAATATAGATTTTGAAGAATTTAAAGAAAATAGTGATGAACCTATTATCGCATTTCAAAAAGAGCTGTATGAAAAATTGCATAAGGAAGGTTTGCTGGTAACGCAGGACGTTATGCCCAATGATACGGACTTTAACATAAAAGAATTATCTGCCTACAACGATTATATTGTATTGATGGCTTATGATGAACACTACAGCAGCAGTATACCTGGTTCTGTATGCAGTCAGCAATGGATTGAAAAAGAATTAGATGAAGCTGCAGTAAATATTCCATCTGAAAAAATTATACTTGGTATTGCATGTTATGGTTACGACTGGCGCGAAAAAACAGAAGCTACAACAATTACTTATCAACAGGCACTTGCTAATGCCAAACAATACAATGCAACCATTGATTTTGATAATAACACTTATAATAACTGGTATGCTTATAAAGATGCCGATGATGCACAACACAAAGTGTATTTTACAGATGCAGCTACTAATTTTAATACCATACGTTTTGCAGATCAATATGGAACAGCAGGCACCGCATTGTGGAGATTGGGCAGTGAGGATGAAAGGTTGTGGAGCTATTATAACAGGAGTCTTTCCAAAGAAAGTTTGCAACAACATCCCTTTGATTATAACCAGCTTGAGGTAGTAAATACACCGGTAGAAAGACCCGACTATATTGGGGATGGTGAAATACTGAATGTGGTTACTGCGCCACAACCCGGAAAAATTAAACTTGAAATAGATAGTGCAGAAGGAATTATTTCTGAACAGAATTATGAACAGCTCCCTTCAAAATATGTTATTAAAAAATATGGAAATGTACACAACCAGGTAATCCTCACATTTGATGATGGACCTGACCCGGAGTATACCCCTCAAATACTCGATATATTAAAGAAGGAAAATGTTCCTGCTGCTTTTTTTCTTGTTGGTATGGAGGCGGAGAATAACCTGCCGCTCGTAAAAAGAATTTATAAAGAAGGACATGAGATAGGCAATCACACATTTACACATCCCAATATTGCTGAAGTAAGTGAAGACAGGGCTATTACAGAAATGGAATCAACCCGCCTGCTGATAGAAGCTATTACAGGAAGAAGTACAGTGCTGTTTCGTGCACCATTTAATGCAGATGCAGAGCCAACCAAAGAAGTGGAGTTAAAACCCATCGCCATCAGCAAACAAAAAAATTATTATACTATTGGTGAAAGCATTGACCCCAACGACTGGGAGCCGGGTATAAGCGCCGATAGCATTTATGCAAGAACCATTCACCAGTATGAAGCCAATCCTGAAAAAGGAATTATACTGTTACACGATGCGGGCGGCAATCGCCAGGCAACTGTTGACGCGCTACCGCGCATCATTCATTATTTTAAAAATAAAGGCGTACAATTTACTACCGTTGCCAGCCTGCTGCATACTTCCAAAGATAAAATCATGCCTGTTGTTCACAGCAACCTGGTTTCAATGAATGGTGGTATTGCAGACTTTGGTTACTGGCTCGAACATTTTTTAACTGCCGCATTTTGGGTAGCAATTGCATTGGGTTTGTTGCGTATTCTGCTGATGGCTGTAATGGCATTTATACAAAAATTTAAAAACAGGAAGTATACCGCTTTTTATAATGCGCCGGCTATTGCAACACCACCGGTAAGCATCATTGTGCCGGCATATAATGAGGAAGTGAATGCGGTAAAAACCATAGAAAACCTGTTGCAGCAGAATTATCCCGACTTCGATATTATATTTATTGATGATGGTTCAAAAGATAGTACCTGGCAAAAAGTATCTGATGCATTTCTTAATCATCCTAAATTAAACGTGCTTACCAAACCAAATGGCGGTAAGGCATCTGCATTAAATTATGGTATAACACAGGCAAAAAATAATTTTGTGGTTTGTATTGATGCCGATACACAATTAAAACATGACGCGATAGCACAATTAATGAAACGCTTTACGCCATTGCCTGAGCACGAAGCATCGCAGGAAATAACAGGAGCAGTAGCGGGCAACGTAAAAGTGGGTAATGAACATACTTTACTCACCAAATGGCAGAGCATTGAATATACGACTTCGCAAAATTTTGACCGCAGGGCCTTTGATCTTATAAACGGTATTACCGTTGTGCCCGGTGCTATTGGAGCGTTCAGAAAGGAAGCCATTGAAAAAGCCGGTGGTTTTACTACAGATACCCTGGCAGAAGATTGCGACCTCACCATACGTATTTTAAGAAATGGCTATCGTGTGGTGAATTGTACCGAAGCAATAGCAGTAACCGAAGCGCCGGAAACATTAAAGCAATTTATGAAACAGCGTTTCCGCTGGAGTTATGGTATTATGCAGGCATTCTGGAAAAACAAAGATGCATGTTTTAACCCCGAGTACAAAGGGCTTGGTATGCTGGCATTACCTAATGTTTTATTGTTCCAGATTATTCTACCTGTATTGGCGCCACTTGCAGATGTAATGTTAATATTGAGTTTAATATGGAATCGTCATAATCCTGCAAGTCTTAATAAAATAGGCTGGTATTATCTTGTGTTTTTATTGATAGATGTATTAGTAAGTGTGATTGCATTTGTGTTTGAAAAAGAAAAAATGAGTAAACTGATTTGGTTAATACCACAGCGATTTGTTTATCGCCAGTTGATGTATATTATTCTTTTTAAATCTATTCGTAAAGCCATTAAAGGTGAAAGCCAGGGCTGGGGTGTATTAAAGAGAACCGGAAGAGTGAGAAAAATTGAAAACACGGTGGCGTAAAAATTATCTTCACTCCTTTTACAAGATTGGGTAAGGGTCAACCTTGTTCCAATGGAAAGCAAAGCCTTGCCGGATATACGATTTACGGTACAATAAAGATAAGAACGTACAAGCGAGCGTGGCAAGGAACGATGATAGTAGCAATGTAGCCGGCAACATAATAATTCCTTCATTAACCGGTTTTTACCTTACTCCAGCTTTCCTCCATCTCTTCCTTTAATTTATTTACCACATCATCCAAACCTTGGTACCAATCAAGGTGCGGACTTGTAGCAGAGCAACCTCCAACATTGTGGTCAACGCATTGTGTATATTTCCAAACCTTACCGCAACCCGGGCAACGTGCACCGGTTGAAAACGTATCCCAGATAGTGCCGCAGTTACATTGCCAGTGCGGGCGACCATCTGGTTCCCAACTGCATTTAGGGCAACGTATATGTATGTTTTCCATGTACAATAATTAATTAATGGTGATGATACAATTTACTACAAAATTATATGATACGCTTTTGGAATACCTTAACAAATAATGCCTTTAATTTGTGCCGGCTTATTACCCCCTATTGGGTTGCATTTCAAATTTTTGTAAGGTTGCCAGCATTTAATAAGCCAACTTTTAGTTTGACAACATTTCTGTTAAGGATATAAACCTTAAACAGAAGCGGAAATTTGAAATGCTTCCATTATTAGTTTTTGTTATGTAGCTGTACAGAAAATAATTAACTTTGCGCGCCATCTGGCATACTATTTATTGTTAATAACATATACATACTTATGGCCGATATTTTTGAAAGATTGGTGAAAAACTATGGCCCGCTTGGTCAGCATCGTGAAAGGGCACACGGATATTTTGCATTTCCTAAACTGGAAGGAGAGATTGACAGCCACATGAAATTTCGTGGCAAAGAAGTGATTGTGTGGAGTTTGAATAATTATCTCGGTTTGGCTAATCACCCGGAAGTGCGAAAAGCCGATGCGGCTGCGGCTGCGGCATTTGGTTTAGCATTGCCTATGGGCGCACGTATGATGAGTGGCAACAGCAACCACCACGAACAACTGGAAAGCGAACTCGCAGCATTTGAACATAAAGAAGATGCCATTTTGCTAAACTACGGTTACCAGGGTATGGTGAGTATTATTGATGTTTTATGCAGCAGGCACGATGTAATTGTATATGATGCGGAAAGTCATGCTTGTATTATTGATGGTGTGCGCCTGCATGCTGGTCAGCGTTTTGTTTTTAAACATAATGATATTGCTGATTTTGAAAAACAATTGCAGAGAGCCCGGGCACTTATTGAAAAACAAAATGCCGGCGGTATACTGGTTATTACCGAAGGCGTTTTTGGTATGGCCGGCGACCAGGGCAAACTGAAAGAAATTGCTGCACTGAAAAGTAAATACCAATTCCGTTTACTGGTTGATGATGCACACGGTTTTGGCACACTTGGAAAAACCGGCGCCGGTGCAGGAGAAGAGCAGAATGTGCAGGATGAAATAGATTTATATTTTTCCACTTTTGCAAAATCAATGGCTTCAATAGGCGCATTTGTTGCGGGCGATAAAACCATTATTGATTATATACGCTATAATATCCGCAGCCAGATATTTGCAAAGAGTTTACCGATGCCGTTGGTACTCGGTAACCTTAAGCGGCTCGAATTATTGCGTAATCACCCTGAATACAAAACGCAACTATGGAAAAACGCGTTGGCATTACAAGAAGGTTTAAAGAAAAAAGGATTTGATACCGGCAAAACAGATACTGTTGTTACACCTGTATATATGAAGGGTGGCGTAGAAGAAGCTACAGCAATGGTAATGGATTTGCGTGAAAACTATGGCATCTTCTGCTCGATTGTTGTATATCCCGTTATTCCAAAAGGGCATATTATTTACAGGCTTATTCCCACAGCATCGCATACGCAGGAGGATATAGAAAAAACCTTAACCGCGTTTGATGAAACAAAAAAGAAATTAGATACCGGTGCATACAAGGTTGCAGAAATTCCTGCAATGGCGGATGCGTGATTAAGAAGATACTATTCTATTAAAACTTAGTAATTATTTTACGCTGTGGCGCAGTGTTACTGCGGAGTTTACTTTTGTACATTTTTGTATCATTTGTGTTGAACAAAATGCAGAACGACATCACTGCATACTTACCATATCAGCCAGCGAAAGCGCGGCATAATCACCAATCTGTTCACCCAAACCTGCAGGCACTATTTTGCAGCATTGCATTGAATCTCCTATAGCTTCGGCTTTTAATACTTCTTTCATATAAGGTTCAATAAGGTTTATACTTCTTCCGAATATACTGCCTAAAATAATTATTTCCGGGTTAAGTATATCTATAAGTAATGCCAAACCTCTGCCCAGGTAAAAAGCGGAGGTTTTGTATACTTCCACAGCAATAGCATCACCGTTGTATGCAGCTTCAGCAACAGCTTTCGCGGTTATTTCCGGGAGCTCATCAAGGTTTTTCAAAAAGAAACTTTTCTGCCCATTTGTATTTCCTGTCTTGCTTTGGTTTGTGCAATCTGCGCAATGCCTCCACCGCTGCAAAACCCTTCAAACGACCCGGCTTTACCAAAGCCAACGGGACCCATTTCTGCGAGGCGCAAGTGGCCAACTTCACCTGCCAGGTCAGTTGTGCCGGAATACAATTTTCCATCCAGTATTAACCCCGAGCCCATGCCTGTTCCGAAAGTTAGAAATATTACATTGCTGAATCCCTTGCCGGCGCCGTATTTCCATTCTGCTACTGCACAGGCATTGGCATCGTTTTGCAAAAATGCTTTTTTACCAAAGCGGTTTTGTGCAAGTTCAACTATAGGTATATTATCCCAGCCGGGCAAATTAGGTGGAGAAAGTATTATACCTCTTTTACTGCTTAGTGGCCCGCCGCAACTGATGCCTATGCCTGTAAGCTGTTCTTTATTTACCTGTTGCTCCTCCAATAATTTTTCAGCAGCAACAAACAAAGCTTCAATCATTTCGTATACCGGCTTATTGGTAGCTAAGGCCGTTTTGCTTGCAATATCTATTGATCCGCTACCCGACTTACGGCCAAGCGTAACCGCAGATTTTGTTCCGCCTATATCAAAACCTAAAAGCATTGTATAATTCGGGGTTTATTGTTTATTGTTTGAAGTTTATTGTTTAACATAAACTTCAAATCTCAAATCTTAAACTACAATCCTTCTCTCAACTTCCCCAGCAGCCAGTTGGTGAGCCTTTCGTTTTGTTCAGGAAACGTCCAGTGTCCTGTTTCCGGAACAACATATAATTCTTTGGGGGCAGTAATTACATTATATGCCGAGTACATTGATGTTGGCGGGCAAACTTCATCATTAAAACCAAGTGTATACATACCCGGCACCTTAAGCTGGCGCGCAAAATTCACCACATCATAATAGGAAGCGGTATTGATTTTCTCTTTAGTATTATTAAAAGCAATATTACTCTTATCAAATAAATGCGGCCATCCTCCTGCCCTACCTTTAAGATACCCCGTAACATCACTCAATGCAGGATAATAAGACGCGAGAAATTTTACTCTTGTATCCAGCGCTGCTGTAATAATTGATAATGCGCCACCCTGGCTTCCTCCCATTACAGCAAGGTTTACACCATCATATTCAGGGAGACTTACAAGAAAATCATTCGCTCTTACACAACCGAGATATACTCTTTTGTAGTAATACCGGTCTTTATCATCAAGATTAATATTCCAGTATGCCGCAAGTGCGCCGGCAGCAAGATTATTATATACAGCTGCATCAAGATTAACCGGTATACCATGGATGCCGATCTGGAAAGTAATAAATCCTTTTTCCGCATTTGCTATATCGCCACTATAAGGGCGTATGCCTGCACCAGGCACCTGCAATATTGCAGGATATTTACCTGTTTTTTTAGGAACACATAAAATACCGTACAATCTTGACCCGCGGTAATTCTGCAGATTTACATGATATACATTTACATTTTCCGTACAACGCTCCGGCATTAACGTAGTTCTTGCATCAACAGGCATTTTAGCAAGTTCCGCTTTTGCCTGATCCCAATAACTGCTGAAATCTGTGGGATTAGCAATAGTAGGTTCTATCTGAGCAGGATTAAATGCAGCAGTAGCTAAGCCACGATATGATTTGCCATTTACAAAAGCTGTTGCTATACAACGTAAAAATCCGGGAGTGTTCATTGTTCCGCCATCTATAGTAAACGTTCCGGGTGAAATAGTAAGCGAATCTGTTTTCGCGGGGTTCATTTTCTCTGGTCCGGTTTCATATTTTACGATGGCATTTTTCAGTATGTTACCGCTTTGCAAAACAGTGATGGTGAATTTTACTTTTTCGCCGGGTTTATATACCCAGTCAGTATGATCTGGCGCTACAATAACTTTTATCAATTGCTCGGCAGGTTGTGCACCAGCTATAAGATTAATTGAGATTGCAAAACAGAGCAGGAATATGCAGCGGATATTTGCAGAAAAACGAGGAAGCATGTACAAAAATTTTACTGAATATAGGCAAATTTTTGAGGTATGCAGAAGAGAGGTTAGTAAAAGAAGGAGATACATAGAACGAAAAATGTATAATATATAGTCGCATTTATTACCCACCGCGGGAAAAATGAACTACAGAAGCAATGGTTGTGAGCTAAGCTCTGCAGCCCATTACTAAGCTTCAGTCATAAACTCCTGGAAATGCTCTACTATAAATAAGTTTACCTCATCCAGAACATATTGGTCTGTAGGGGGTAAACCCGCCTGTTCCGGGCTTATTTGAGGTATTACACCTGTATATCCCAACACCCATATTGAGAGCAAACCAAACGCCCTTCCTATAACATAAATTTTATACCCTTGCCCGGCAGGTGCAACGCTTATTATGTATACATCCTCTTTAATTACAGCCGGATAAAATATCAACATAAGTTGGTTTTGATTATATGTGTACCAAAAATGTACCAGCAGCAATATTTTGCAGAAATTTTAATATAAACTAAAGCAGGGCTACGAATAGCGTTATGTGTGATGGCGATCAGTACTGTCGGGCGAAGATGTATGTATAATTAATGGTAGTATAAATAAAGCAGTTGAACTATAATTAAAGTTATTTCAAAAACATATCTCCTATCACAAAAACAGCAAACACCAGGCTTGCAATACCATTGGCTGTCATAAATGCAATATTAACGCGTTTAAGATCGTGAGGTTTTACAATAGAATGCTGATAAACAAGCATGCCGGCGAAAACGGCAACTCCTATCCAATAAAATAATCCGAAGCTGCCATATAAGCCGGCAATAATAACAAGAAGCGCAGATAATACATGCAACCATTCAGAAACTTTTAATGCTTTTATTTTACCCAGGGCGGCAGGTATAGAATGAAGATTATTCGACTTATCAAACTCTTCATCCTGCAAAGCATAAATAATATCGAAGCCGCTTACCCAAAATAATACAGCCAAAGAAAACAGTACAGGCAGCCAATCAAATTTGCCTGCAACAGCAAGATAAGCACCGATAGGCGCAAGGCTTAATCCTAAACCTAACACAAGATGACATAAGGCAGTAAACCTTTTGGTATAACTATACCCCAGTACTACCAACAATGCTACTGGTGATAAAAAGAAACAAAGCTTATTGATAAAAAATGTAGTGATAATAAAAAGCGCGCTACAAACAATAGTGAATAATAACGCACTGTCGGCCTTAATTATTCCAGCGGGAATCTCTCGTATGGCTGTACGCGGATTTTTTGCGTCAAAACTTTTATCGAGATAACGGTTAAATGCCATTGCTGCAGAGCGGGAAAAAACCATACAAAGGATCACAAGAACCAGTAATTTCAACACTCTTTCCCAACCAACAAAATTTGTAATATCATTACCCCACCCTATCATGCTGCCTAAACCCCATTTATATTTTCCAGGAAAAGCCTCAATACCTAAACAAAAACCAATTATAGCAAAAGGCATCGCAAAAATAGTGTGGGAAAATTTTATAAGAGAAAAGTAATTTTTAACGGTCGACATCATGCAAATGTACAAATTGACTGATTTATACAAACAGGGTATATTTCACAGATTTTTTGTATATATAATTCCGGAAACGCCTGTGAACAAGTGTTATACCCAACTAACACAAAACCCACTGTATTATCAGTGGGTTTTGCATATAACAGCTTATAGTAGTGATTACTCTACAATAAATTCACCTTTCATAAATCCGTAGTGACCTGGAAAACTACAGATAAAAGGGTATTTACCTGCCGCAGGAGCGGTAAATTCAATAGTATCACTTTCGCCACCACCAATAAGTTTAGTATGAGCTATAATATTTGCAGCTTCAGATGCCGGAATGTAATCTGTTGCTTTTGCGTCAACAGCTTTTGTAGCAAAAGCAGCAATATCAGTACCTGGTTTCAAAATTACCAGGTTATGGCCCATGGCTTCTTTTGCAAGTTTTCCACTGTGATGCAAAGTAATTTTCACTTTTTGACCTGCTTTTGCACGAAGTTCTGCTTTGTCATACTTCATAAGATCATTTCCTGTAATTTCAAGCACGGCAACATCTGAAGCAGGGGCTACAGTTTCCGTAGATGGTTGTGCAGGCGTTTCTGCTTTTGGTTGTTCGGCAGGCTGGTCAGCTTTTTTTGACTCATTACCGCCACCGCATGCTGTAATACTTACAACACCGGCAATCATTGCATATTTAATTAATTTCATGACTTAAAAAATTTTTGCAAATGTAAGGCTCAAATTTGAAAGCGGCAGGAAAAATATAATAAAGTAATCCAGATAAGTAATAGTTATTCACCATTCGTCTGCAACAAATTTAAAGAGGCTGTCTCGTTAGGATACAGCCTCTTTTATTATCTATCAGAATGTTATTTTTCTACCTACTTCTGATCCGCCGGTTTTTTACAACAAGTAGGTAATGCTTTATATGAATCTTCGTTTGCTTTTACATCATCAGCATCATATCCTGCATTAGCAATACCAGTTTTTACATTTTCTATGTTTGTTCTTTCAGGCAGGTAAGTAATAGTGGTAATTTTTCTTTTAAAGTCTACATTAATTTTAGAAATGCCCTCTTCGCCTTTCATGTAATTTTCAATCTTTTTTTTACACTGCTCACATTGTACTGTGGGTGTTGAAATTTTTACTGTAACAGGTTTTTTGGGTTGCAGTTGAGCATTTGCACTCCAGGCAAAACCACCAATAAGAGCAATAAGAAATAATACTTTTTTCATTGACATAAATTTTGATTAAGAAAGATACATAATTTTTGAAAAGAATATTTACGCTCCTGTCCATCCTGCGGGGTTTTTCCGCCAGTTTAACAGTGTATTTTCATTTTCAGCTGTTACAATATGTTTCTCTAATGCCAGAGATATTAATGTATTGTAATTTGTTAATGATTTAAGTATAACTCCTGCTTTTGCAAATGCCTCAGATGCAACATCAAAACCATAAGTAAATATTGATACCATTCCTTCTACTTGCAATCCCTGCTGCTTCAGCACATCACAAACCTGCAGGCTGCTTTTGCCTGTTGAAATAAGGTCTTCTACCACCACAACTTTTTGCCCGGCTTCATAAAATCCTTCTATCTGGTTCCCTAAACCATGTTCTTTAGGTTTGGGTCTTACATACATAAAAGGCAGCTTTAATTGGTCTGCAGCCATAGCGCCCCATGCAATACCGGCCGTAGCAACGCCAGCCAGCAAATCCGCATCCGGAAAGCTTTCAAAAATTACATTACATAGCTCTGATTTCACAAAATCCCTGATGTACGGAAAAGATAACGTTTTGCGATTATCACAATAAATAGGACTCTTCCATCCGGATGCCCAGGTAAAAGGTTGTTGTGGATTCAGCCGGATAGCATTAATTTGTAGTAGCTTTTCGGCAACGGCTTTTTCGTTTGTCATGCTGCGAAAATAATACAATTGAATTTATGGTATTGAAAATATACTTTAATGATAAGCCTGTTTTTCTTTGTGATGAAGTAAACGGCAGTATCGAAGAGCACCGTCATCATCCGGATGTTATATTTATTGACGAGGTTACAACGCCGGCAATAAAATCATTATTACATGAAATAGCCAAACCCCATTTTCATTCGGGTATACTTTACAGTGAGGATATTGAAAAATTAAAAAAAGTATTCTGGAAACATTTTACCATTATCCAGGCGGCAGGTGGTTTGGTAAAAAATGAAAAGGGAGAAATACTAATGATATTCAGAAGAGGTAAGTGGGATTTACCAAAGGGAAAACTGGAAAAGGGAGAAGATCTTAAAGCCTGTGCCGTAAGGGAGGTGAAAGAAGAAACCGGTTTAAAAAAAGTTATTGTACAACATTTTCTGCTAACCACATATCATACATATAGTGATTTCGGGAAACAGATACTTAAAGAATCATACTGGTACCTGATGAATACCTCTTCTAACCAAATTACTACACCACAAACAGAAGAAGAAATACACGAGATAACCTGGGTTAGCCAGGACGCCATCGGGGAGAAACTCAGGAATACTTTCCCATCTATAAAAGATGTTATAAAAGCTAATGAGCAGTTATAATACCCGGAAGTCTGTAAAAATAATACCTGTTACATGCAAAACATACCTGATACAATAAGCCAGTTAACACGAATACGTCATTTCTTTGAAAGCGGGGCTTCAAAGCATTATTCCTTTCGAAAGCAGCAGTTGAAAAGGTTGAAAGAAATGGTCTTGCGAAATGAAGAAGCAATTTTTAATGCCCTGTATGCTGATTTAAGAAAAAGCAAAGAGGAATGCTATGTAACTGAGAATGGATTGGTTTTATCAGAACTGAAAACAGCATTGAAAAATCTTAAAACCTGGATGAAGCCGGAAACCACCTGCACCAATCTTATAAATTTTCCTTCCTTCAGCAAAATATACCATGATCCGCTGGGGGTTGTATTGATCATTGGAGCATGGAACTACCCGCTTCAGTTATTACTAATACCGCTTATTAGTGCAATAGCAGGCGGGAATTGTGTTGTTTTAAAACCATCTGAGCTTGCTCCCGCTACAGCAAAGCTTATCGAAAAAATGATCACTGATTCTTTTCCTGAAGAATATATAAAAGTAATAAACGGAGAAGGAGAAACAATTGTGCCGGGTATGATGAATAGTTTTCGGTTTGATCATGTTTTTTATACAGGAAGCGCAGGTGTGGGTAAAAGCATTTATAAAATGGCGGCGGAAAAACTTATTCCTGTAACATTGGAGTTAGGAGGAAAAAGCCCTGCTATAGTAGAAGAAGATGCTGATATAACAATTGCCGCTAAACGAATTGTTTTAGGAAAATTTATCAATGCCGGGCAAACCTGTATTGCACCTGATTATGTACTTGTTCATGAAAATGTAAAAGAAAATTTTTTACAGGCTTTAAGCGATAATATAAAAAAATTTTGGGGAGAACATCCAAAACAAAGCGCCGATTATGGTAGAATTATTTCTCAAAAACGTTTTGAAAAAATTTGTTCATATTTAAATGAGGGAGAAATTTTTACAGGAGGCGAAATTGACAGCAAGGAACTATTTATTGCTCCAACAATTCTCGTTAACATATCAGCAGATGCAACCATAATGCATGAAGAAATTTTTGGGCCAGTATTACCTGTTATTCCTTATTCAACAACACAGGAGGCTGTAAAAATTGTAAAGTACAACGATAATCCATTGGCATTATACCTATTTACCAGGAGTAATAAAATTGAACAATCGTGGATAAACACAATCAGTTTTGGAAATGGTTGTGTCAATAATGTTGCATGGCATTTTACTAACCATTATTTGCCCTTTGGTGGAATAGCCCAAAGTGGAACAGGTGCATATCATGGCAAATACGGTTTTTTAACCTTTACCCACGCTAAACCGGTTATGAAAACAGCAAGCTGGTTTGATCCTGCTATCAAGTATCCTCCTCTAACCGGAAAATTGAAATGGATAAAAAGGATGATAGGATAATTTTAGTCATTAACATCCTTTCTTTTTAAAATAGCAACTGTTAGCCTGCTTATGCAAACAAGTTTTCCTTTTTCATCATGAATTTTAATTTCCCATACGTGTGTTGATGAGCCAAGATGTATAGGAGTAGCTGTTCCTGTTACCAATCCCGTTTTAACAGCACGTATATGATTCGCATTAATTTCCAAACCTACACACAGAGATTTTTCCATATCAATTACCAAAGAAGAAGCTACACTTCCCAACGTTTCAGCCAGCACTACCGAAGCACCACCATGCAATAACCCATAAGGCTGTTTGGTACGGTGATCAACAGGCATGGTAGCTTTTATATAATTGTCTCCTATTTCTGAAAAGGATATATCAAGATATTCAGCCATAGTGCCTTTACTGGTTTCTTGCAATTCTTTCAATAAGAATTTTTCTTTGAACCATATATTATTCATATACTGTATTATGATTTTAAATCTGAATTATGTTGAAAATTAAAGAATAGTTATTATTAAATTTTTAGAATGCAAGGGATGGCATGTGAATACACATGCTTTTCAATGAAAATAGTACGCAGATCCTGATGTATACTATTTATCTTATTATAAAATTCAGCACAGCATTTTCTTCCATACCATTTATACGCAACAGATACCTTCCATTAGTTAAAGGCTGAACCGGAAGCAGTATCTTATTTGCGCCTTTATTTAACCTTTGTTGCTTACTTAGCACAATACGCCCGGAAATATCAACAACCTGTAATACAGTATTGTCTGGCGACAATGCATCAATAAAAACTGTAAGAGCAGCATGTTGTACAGGATTCGGATAAATACGCGCAGCCCATTTTTTGTTTAGCTGAAGCGTAACAACAGAAGAATATTTTTTTGTACCGTCTATATCCTGAATGTTTAACCGGTAAAAAACCTTTCCTGTGTTTGAAGGTATCGTTTTATCGATATATGTATAGGCTTGCTCCGCGGAACTATTCAGATTAAATGGCACAACATTTCCAATAGCATTAAATAATATACCATCAATACTGCGCTCTACAATATATGTTTGTATGGCATGCTCAAAAGATGTTTTCCATGAAACAGAAGCTTTATGATCATTTAAAAGAGTAGCGTAAAAAGTCAACAAATCAGCAGGCAATACGGCATTGCCAATCATTACTTTTCTGCTGTTGGAAGAAAGTTGTGCGCATAAGCTGCCTGCCTGTTCATTTACATCAGTACGCAGTACATTGAAAGATTTGCCGGCATACCCGGTTGATAAAGTTGCTGCTGTTGCATTAGAGGAAATACCATAAACAGTATAGGTTCCATTAGTAAGGTATTTTGTATGATCTCTTAAATCAGCAACGTTTTTTATTTCAACTATATTTCCTGTACTATTATCAACAATCACATAATTATAATTAAGCCCCGGATTTATTTTGCCAGAGTAAACCGCAGCACCCGCAGGAGTTGATACCATGTTAATGGAGTAGTTGGCAGGTAAGGTGGGATATGAATTGCTGAATGAGGAAACTACAAGTACATATTTCAGCCCTGCAGTTAATGTGGCGGTTACTTCATTAGATAATGTTACAGTATTTCCTCCTGATACAAGCTTTGTTCCGGAAGATGCTATAAAATTTGTACAAACCTCATATGGTAAGTAATCTTCAATATAAATATGAAAAATTATACCGCCGGGTGTTGGAGAAACTAAACGAAATGTATAACTACCGGTTACAGAAGGATAAAAATTAATTACATCATAGTTGTTGTTATTACTTGGGCCAGTGCATGAAGAAATATTATCGTCATAAAAAGAAAGTTGTCCGGGCAGATCGGTTGATGCAATAACTCCGGTAACAGGAAAGCTTATTGAAGAACCATACATAGGAGATTCAGTAAGATTTAAGGAAGTATGCCCGGCGCCTGGTGCAGAAAAATCTGCTGAGGGTGTTATTGCTGTTCCGCTGGCAATACAGCCTGATGCAATTATAATATCGGCAGCATTAATATTATAGTAAATATTGCCAATTGATTTTATCATAAACCTGCCTTTATTTGTGGGCAGGTTAGGCACAATAAAAGTTTCGGTTCCATCATTCGCCGTTTCGGATAATACTGTGTATGGATATGTAACTCCTCCATCTGTAGAAAACAGGATGTCTATTTTCGGCATTACACTACAAACTGTTGCAGTATTCCATGTTAATGTCATAGTGTTTATTCCATCGGCTACAAAAGATTGAGGAGTGGATAGATTGGTAATTTCAAAAGCTCCGCAACTTTGCACATTTACTACTACATCTTCATAAGCATTGCAGCCTGCACCTTCATTATTATCTCTTACTGTTACTTTAAAATTTAATGTGCGTGCCACTGTTGGCAGCACTTCATATGTGCCAACAGCCCTGTTGAGTATTACTTCCTTTTGTGGAAAATATCTGGTTGCGGAAACCGCAGGTATAAAAGAACGAAATTGCGGACCACTGGTTGATGTTGCCTGTGGTGGTGTAGATATGCCTGAGCCTCCTACAGCATCCATCTGTTCCCAATTAAATGTAAGCATATTATTCACATCTGCATCCGCTGCGTTTGCCGTTAGTATAAAAGGAGTACTGTTTGGAATATTGTATGAGAGAGATGAAACTGTTACGGTTGGTGCATTATTTCCCGAAGCAGTCGCCGTTCCGCACAATCGTCCATTGCCGTTTATTAAAAAGTTTTGTACCTGTGCTATTGATCCTCCATGAAAATAATTATCTGAGTTGGATTGATATGAATTTCCGCTGCAGGTTCCGGCATAAGCCATAATAGTAGAACCGCCTCCCGGCTCCCAGCCGGTAGCAGCATTTATGTTGCTGCCGCAGCCACCGTTACTTGCAGCCATCGTATGGGTAGCAGAGAATTGATGCCCAACCTCATGGGCAATAACATTATCGAATATTGGCCCTGACGAGCCTAAAGGAAACCCTGAATTTAACCCACCGCCAGCCTGACCTTTACTCCCGGTGCAGGTTACATTTAAACCGGCAAGCCCCCCACTCCATCCATATCCAAATACTATTCCCACATCATAATTAACTGCACCAGTATTATTATTTAAGGCATTATTATTTTGGGTGAGGGTATTGGAATTTAAAACCTTACCTGTAATAAAAGGATCTGCAGCAGTATCAGTATAAATATTAGACAACTGCGCTATCAGCGATAAATGAATGGTGAAATCATTCTCAAATACTTCATTAATATTATTTACTGTATTGGTAATATATGCAACTGCATTGGCCTGGCTGCCTGCCCATTGGGTATATTCTCCCGTTGCTGAAACTGCAAAACGATATGTGTGCAGCCTACAATCTCCTGATGCACGTTTAGAAAAAACTGAATCTGCCGCACCTCCCTGCAAAATATCCATATCATCTGCACCGCAGGTAAAGGGTACCGGAGCAACAACATCTGTTGCATTAAAACTTATTAATACATCTGGTTGCTGATTATCCAGAATAGTAAAATAATGAACAGATCCTTCGTCCTGAATTTTAACGGATCCCATCATACCCAGTTGCGATAGCGTAAGCCTGAGTTTCATTTTACCATCTGCAGATATTCCCGTATATGTTTGTATATAAGGGAAAATTGATTCCGCCTCTTCCGATAAAGTTTTAACAGGTGATATGCTGAACTGCACATCTGCATTAGTTTCTAATGGTATTGAAATAACACCAACCTGTTTATTTTTAACAACATGTTGTAAGGGGAGAGATTGACGAAAAGATTGTATAGCAGATATATTTTGCTTTACAAGCCTGAACTTTTTAATATTCTTAGTTACATCATCTTCCTTTTTAGAAATACCGGAAGCAGTATTGGAATAAAACTTATTGGTTTGAGCAAAAATAATATTTGCAACCAGTAAAAATAATATGCAGAGCAATAATTGTTTTGGTGCCTTTTTCATAAAATTCCGGTTTAATATACGTATCGGACTATGCATAAAAGAGTATGCACAAGGTAGCATAAAACGCTATACAAAAAATAATTGCATTAACCGTATTTAAAAGGATATCATTCCATCATCACCAGGTTACAGCTTAACTGACTGCCCGGCTTCTGCAGCTTTTAATATAGCTTCCACAATCCTGATATCACGTAAACCCTCTTCACCCGGCACAAGCATTGGTTTATTATTTATAATAGATAACGCATCATCATCCATTTGATTTGCCTGCTGCCAGGGAACTTCATAGGGTGTATTAATTTCACCAAGCGGGCTTTTACCTTTAATTCCGTTATATGCAGAATATGGTGCTATTGCTATCACCCCTTTTTCACAAGTAATATTCATAAAGTTTACATTTTCACCAAAACTGGTTTTTATATTGGCAAAAATACCGCCGGGAAATTCCAGTGTAGCAATAGCTGTTTCTGCTAATCCGTCTTTATAAATCTCCGGCCTTGTAGTGGAAGTTTTTGCAGAAACAACAGATAATGGTTCCATACCTGTGCCCAGTCTGGCACCCTGTATGGCGTACACACCCATATCAAGCATAACACCACCGCCTAATGCTTTTGTTTGTTTCCAATGGTTCGTTCTATTATCAACATAACCAGCAGCATCTTCCAAACTCAATACTTTACCCAGCAATTTTTGATTTACTATTTTTCTATACGCTTTTGTATTGGGCTCGTGCTGCAAACGGTAGCCGATGGCAAGTTTACGTTTATTTTTTTTACATGCTTCAATCATACGGCTGCATGCTGCTTCCGTCATAGCCATTGGTTTTTCGCACCATACGTGCTTACCTGCATTTGCCGCCTTCACCACATATTCTTCATGCAGAGAAGGCGGCAACACTACATATATTACATCAATGTCATCGTTAGCAGCTATTTCATGAAAATTCTGGTAATTATAAATATTTTTATCAGGAATATTATATTTCTGCCTCCATGTTTCTGCTTTGGAAGGTGTGCCGGTAACTATGCCTGCGAGATAGCAATGTTTTGTTTGTTGCAATGCCGGAGCAAGCAAATCGGTACTGTAGTATCCAAGCCCAACCAATGCTACGCCAAGTTTGTGTTTCTTTTTAGCAGTATACGACCATAATAATTTTGGTGATATTATTGTTCCGGTGCCGGCAAGCGCTAAAGATTTAATTATTGTTCTGCGTGATTGATTATGCATATGGAATGTTTTAATAATGGCGATCGCTGTGCTGATGTTATGGTTTTTGGAAGATAGCAATATTTTTTAGAATTAGTGTTAGTATGACATTGAAAAATCTCTCTTAGACCTGAGGAATGTTCCCAAACTTTTAGATTTAACAGTATTAGTAAATTAGCATTAATGCCATTATTATCAGCATTATATTTTCCTGTTGGCTCAGTAGAAAAAAGGATACTTATTGCCATCCTGCGTAATGCAATTTTTGTTCAATAAACTCAACACTTAATACATTCTTTATGGTTAAATGAGGGCTAAAATGCTTTATGATTTTTATTGCGTTCAGCAGGGTTCCGAACCTTAAACTAATACGCGTTCTCTCCGCCTACCGCAGCGTCGCCTGCCAACGCACAGGCTAATCACGGGCAGACACTGCGAAGAAATCTCACTCTGCGAGGAAACATGGAGTAACCAACACAAACAGGATGTTTACATTTGTTTGAGTAGAAACCTATTTGAAGTTAATTCTTTCCTGCATCAGGCGACTTTAGTATTTATTCGTTTTATAGATTGTAATGCCAATGCTTTATTCAGCATTTCCTCCTCTATATCAAAATCATCTTGTAATCCTAACCAAAACTTTGCAGAGTTTCCAAAATATTTGCTGAGCCTTAAAGCAGTATCAGCAGTAATTCGCCTGTTGCCCTTTATAATTTCAGAAATTCTTGTTTGAGGAATTTCTATATCCTTAGCAAGTTTGTAAGCCGAAATACCCAATGGTAATAAGAATTCTTCGGAAAGAATTTCACCGGGATGAATATTTTTAAGTCTTGCCATTTTTTAATCATTTAATGATAATCGGTTATTTCAACTTTATATGCATTTCCCGCTGACCATTTAAAAATTATTCTCCATTGATCATTGATACGAATACTATAAAAGTCTCTTAATTTTCCTGACAGCTTTTCAAGCTTGTTTGATGGTGGAATTTTAAGGTCAGCTAAATCTACTGAGTTATTAAGCATTCTGAGCTTTCGTCTGCCAATGTGTTGAATTTCATTAGGCAACTTCTTGACCCTGATGCCATTCCAAACTTTTTGCGTATCAGGCCTTGCAAATGAAATGATCATACTTCTGTTCAGCGTTACTAACGTCAAAAGTAAGTATTTTATGGTAATTAACGAAGCTTTTCTGGCAAAAGTAAAATTTTAAACTATGGAATCACAAATTGTGACCCATTGGGTTCTCCGCAGAAGCTCAACTCCGCCTTTTGTGTATCAGCCGGGCTTTCGGTTGTACCACAAGTAGTGAATTCCAGTGGTGTGGATTTATAATGTATGTAATGCAATTGTTGCTCAATAAACTCAACACTTATACATCCTTTATGGTCAAATGAGGGCTCAAATGCTTTATGGTTTTTATTGCGTTCAGCAGGGTTCCGAACCTTTGAAAGGTTCGGAACCCTTGCCTTAAACTAATACGCGTTCTCTCCGCCTACCGCAGAGTCGCCCTGCCAACGCACAGGCTATTCGCGCCGCGGATTATGGAAAAGCCTCGCTCTGCGCAAAAAAATCATTCCATCACTTTGTATGACAATTTTCATAAAACAAAAGATTTGTCGTCAAAATACTTGACAGTAATTTCAGAGAAGATCACTTCATCGTTGTAACGTAAGGTTTTCAAAAATTCAAATAATTCAGGTTGATATCGCGCCCCGATATTGTTAATGACCGCAAACGTTGTATCATTTCTTAATAATAGTACTTTATAACTCAAAACTTCAAAACCCATACATATCTCACTGCTGACTTGAATTGCTCTTACACCACCCATGGCCAGCAATATTTTTTTATTAACCGTGTCTTTATCAATATTTCCCACCATTGGTTCTGGAGCAGGGAAGCCACTTTACCCTGAAGAGCATTTCTCCTACTTTCTTTAATTTGCGTTGATGTTTTTTGTATACGGTTATTTTAGCTATGCCGGGTGTTTCAGGCAAGGCAATATATTTACAGGAATACTTATTCGCAGCTTCGCCTGAAATAGTTCGGTTATCCGTTTTTACTACAAGTTGTTTACAACTAACACCATCTACTACAACCGATACTGGATTTTGAATCCGGGCATACAGAATATTTTCATTTTCGTTGCTTACTAAAAAACGTTGCGCTGATAATTGTAAGGTAGTAAGTATGAAAAAGATCAGCAACCGGCATATACGTACCATATTTTGTTTTTAAAAGTTGAATGGAAAATCAATACAAGTGTAATTGTATTGTTGCTATTTAATTCTTAAAGGGAATATAAAGTGTACGGAAATTATGAATTGAATGGTGATTATTCTATCAATTCGCTATCGACTTTGTAAAAAAATATGGTATCACAAATTGTGATCCGGTAACACCGATGTATAATGTCGTTTTGTTGGTCATTATATAAATAAAGCCACCTTTTTGCATAGAGTAAAAGTACAAATCGCAATCGTCATTTCGATACCGCCCGCAGGTTATATTGAATTAAAAGTATATTATGGCGGGAGAGAAATCCGTTGGGCAGTAGTGCAGATGTTGAACATTAGTGCAAAAGCCTGGCAGATTCAGCGTTCATATTGTCTCATTTGAAATAAGATTACGGCTTGCTAAACCTATAAGGTTTGCAGCGCTGCAATACCGCCCGGCAAACCTTATAGGTTTTACAACAGCTTCTTCGCATAAGAATGATTTAACTACAATCTTCGTGTTGGCTCGATTGAAAGGACAGCAAATACTCATCGTCATTTCAAGCCGCCCACAGCTTAGATAAATCCCTTAACGGAAAATATGATGATCAGCCGTTTTTTAAAGATAAGGCTGAAAGGGCAAATCGTATTCTGAAAACGGTAGGGCTTCCTAAGCTATAAATTACTTGCCAGTATGCGGAAATAGTAACCGTATCATTTCGCCGTCCAAAAATATATTTCACCAATGCGGATATACGATTTCCGGTGTTCTTCATGGTAATTCATAACTTACTCCATTTACAAAATTCTATAGCTTTTTGTTTGTTTATCTGGTAGTGGTTCGTAAGAGACGAATCACTGTGGAAGCATCGCTACTAATTTGTATATGTGGTGGTTTACTGTTACTTTTATTGAGCTATGCTATATGAACGCTATGATGTAAATGCCAGTGCCGACCTTACCTCCTTTGAATTTGAAAGTAAAGGCCCGAAAGGAACTATACAAAAGGTTGTGCATTATACCGAAATTAATGTTAAGGGCTACTATAATCTTGGTTTCGGAGATAAAGACCCATATACCGACCTCATTTCTGATCTTACAGTTACCAATAATAACGACAGTAAAAAAGTGCTGGCAACTGTAGCTGCAACCTTATATGTTTTTACCGATAATTACCCTGATGCCACCATCTTTGCCACAGGCAGTACTGCAGCAAGGACAAGGTTGTACAGGATTGGCATTTCTAATAATCTGGCTCAGATCGAAAAAAATTTCTTAATATTTGGTTTAGGGAATAACGGATGGGAGCCTTTTCGCATAAATGTAAACTATATTGCGTTTTTAGTACGTAGAAAATCGTAAATTTGACTTGTTATGAAGCCCAAAAAACAAATAAAACCGGTGAAGTTAAAGCTTCCTAAAGGCTTTAGTATTGATAATACCCTGAACGGGAAATATGATGATCAGCCGTTTTTTAAAGATAAGACTGAAAAGGCAAACCATATTCTGAAAACTGTAGGGCTTCCTAAGCTATAAACTACTTGCCAGTATGCGGAAATAGTAACCGTATCATTTCGCCGTCCAAAAATATATTTCACCAATGCGGATATATGACTTCTGGTATTCTTCCCGGTAATGCATAACTCACTTCATTTAAAAAATGCTTTGGGGAGGTGTTTGTTGTTGTGTAGTAGAGAGTGTACTGACATAAACTGACACAGGATAAAGTAATTTTACTCTAAACTAATACTTGTACTCTCCGCTTGCCAACACACAGGCTATTCACGGGCAGACGTTGCGGAAAACCCTCACTCTGTAGTGAAAAAAGCGAAACACTTTCGCTTGTATGGGTAGATACTACCAGCCAATGCTGCGAATT
>JADLCD010000044.1 GCA_020847395.1 Chitinophagaceae bacterium | reverse complement strand
TTAAATATTCCTTTTTTCCTGAGATTGGCTGAAATGAGTAACAAAGGAATATTTCTTCTTTTTAGTTCTTCAAGATAATTCAGCCAAAATTCATACCTGATCCATAATACCAGGGTTGGCTGAATATAACTAATGAATTTCCTGGCATTGGCTAAAGTATCAATCGGCAAATAACATATAAGATCTGCACCTTTATAGTTTTTTGCTATTTCGTAGCCTGACGGAGAAAAAAAAGTAATAATAATATAACAATCGGGGTACCTATGCTTTAAATGCTCAATTAAAGGTTTGCCCTGCTCAAACTCTCCAAGAGATGAGGCATGCATCCATATCCTTATGGTTTTATCATTGGGTAAGTTCTGCAATCTGGAATATAGCAACGGGAATAAATTTTTCCTGCCATTAACCCATAATCTGGCTTTTGTATTCCAGATTGTAGCTAATTGAATAGACAAATGGTAAATTCTTACAAAAAGGTTATAAAATATAGTAATCACTATCAATATTTAAAATATGATACAAAACTAACGTGTATTGAATAACCAACGCATATTTTACTATTTTTGCAGCCATTTTACCAAACACCGCATTTATATGACTCCCATTCAGATGGTTGATTTACAAAAGCAGTACAAGCATATTAAAGCAGATGTTGATGCTGCCATTCACAGTGTATTGGATAGCTGTGCTTTTATTAACGGTAAACCTGTTCAGGATTTTGGGCTAAACCTGGCAGGGTATCTTAATGTTAAACATGTAATACCTTGCGCCAATGGAACAGATGCGCTTCAGATAGCATTGATGGCCTTAGGATTACAACCCGGCGATGAAGTTATAACGCCATCTTTTACCTACATAGCCACTACCGAAGTAATTGCCTTACTTAAATTAAAACCGGTATTTGTTGAGGTTGATCCTAAAACTTTTTGTATTGATCCGGCAGCTATTGAAAAAGCCATAACCGGTAAAACAAAGGCAATTGTTCCTGTACACTTATATGGGCAAACAGCCAATATGGAAGAGATTATGAAAATTGCAGGTAAACATAATTTATTTGTAGTTGAAGATAATGCTCAGGCAATAGGTGCAGATTACACTTTTTCGGATGGTACTAAAAAGAAATCCGGAACTATAGGCACAATAGGATGTACTTCTTTTTTTCCTTCTAAAAACCTTGGATGTTACGGAGATGGCGGCGCTATTTTTACCAATGATGATAAATTAGCTGTTCAGCTAAAAATGATTGCTAACCATGGTCAGAGTGTAAAGTATTATCATGATGTGGTTGGGTGCAATTCCAGGCTTGATACACTGCAGGCAGCAATTTTAAATGTAAAACTTCCTAAGCTGGATGAATATATTGCTGCAAGGCAAAAAGCAGCTCAATATTATTCCCGGGCATTTGCAGGTAATGCAAAAATTACTTCTCCTTTTACAGCATCTTATACCAATCATGTATTTCATCAATATACGCTTATACTGGAAGGGGTTGACAGGAATGGTTTAAATAAATTTCTTGCAGACCATAATATTCCCTCTATGATCTATTACCCTGTACCAGCCCACCGCCAAAAAATGTTTGCTTCGTTTGGCGGCAACGATTTCAACCTGCCCTTAACAGATTGGCTTACTCAAAGAGTTATTTCACTTCCTATTCATACCGAACTGGAAGAGGAACAACTGGATTTTATCACATCGAAAGTTTTGGAGTATATAAATAAATAAAAGCATGAAAATAGCAATTGTAGGCACAGGTTATGTTGGATTAGTTACAGGAACATGTTTTGCAGAAACCGGGAATACTGTTACTTGTATTGATATAGACATTAATAAAGTAAATAAACTATCAAATGGTGAAATAACCATTTTTGAACCCGGACTGGAAAAAATTTTTCTTAGAAATTTAAAAGAGAAAAGACTTGATTTCACTACGCAACTTGCTGAAGGAGTAAAGGATGCTCAAATTATTTTTTTGGCATTGCCCACTCCTCCCGGTGAAGACGGTTCTGCAGATCTTAAATATGTATTGGGTGTAGCCGGCGAATTAGGAAAAATTATACAGCCTGATCAATACAAAGTAATTGTAGATAAAAGTACCGTACCGGTTGGCACAGCCGAAAAAGTAACGAATGCAATAATAGAAAGTTCAAAAAAACTAATGCCGGCTGGTAAAGATCTGGGTACTGCAGGAGCATTTGATGTAGTGTCAAATCCTGAATTTTTACGCGAAGGCGTTGCTGTGGATGATTTTATGAAACCAGACAGGGTAGTAATCGGAACATCTTCAGAAAAGGCAAAAAAAATAATGCAGGATCTGTATGCTCCTTTTGTAAGACAGGGCAATCCCATAATTTTTATGGATGTTCGGTCTGCTGAGCTTACAAAATATGCCGCTAACTCCTTTTTGGCAACTAAAATATCTTTCATGAACGAAATAGCGCAGCTATGTGAAAGATTAAATGCTGACGTAGATATGGTGAGAAGAGGCATAGGAAGCGACGACAGAATAGGAAAAAGATTTTTATTTCCGGGGATTGGATATGGCGGAAGTTGTTTTCCAAAAGATGTTCATGCGCTTGTTAATAGTGCGGATGAAGCCGAATATGATTTCAAAATTTTAAACGCAGTGATGGCGGTTAATGAAAAGCAAAGACTCCATCTTATTCCCAAAATCAAACAATATTTTAATAATGATATAAAAGGAAAGAAAATTGCTTTATGGGGTTTGGCATTTAAGCCCAATACAGATGATGTGCGGGAAGCCCCTGCTTTATATATTATTGATGAACTATTAAATGAAGGTGCAGTTATTACTGCTTATGATCCTGAAGCAATGATGAACGTTAAGCGGCTAATTGGGGATAAAATTAAATATGCCGATAACCAATACGATTGCTTAATAGATGCTGATGTACTTATAATTGCTACAGAGTGGAATGAATTTCGGACACCGGATTTTTCAAGGATGGCGCAGTTGTTAAAAAGCAAAGCCATCTTTGACGGCAGAAACTTATTTGATGTTCAAACCCTTCGCGATCTTGGATTTCAATATGAGAGCATAGGCCGCAGTGCGTCAATATTACCTAAATAAAGATAACATGAGCAGAAAAAGAGTTTTAATAACCGGCGCCGCAGGTTTTTTAGGGTCTCATTTATGTAATCGTTTTATAAATGATGGTTACCATGTAATAGGGATGGACAATTTTATTACCGGCGACATCAGGAATATTGAGAATTTGTTTCCTTTGGAAAACTTTGAATTTTATCATCATGATGTTTCAAAGTTTATTCACATACCGGGAGAGTTGGATTACATCCTGCATTTTGCTTCACCGGCCAGCCCCATAGATTATTTAAAAATTCCTATTCAAACACTTAAGGTTGGTTCGTTAGGAACGCATAATTGTCTTGGTCTTGCCAAAGCAAAAAAAGCACGCATATTGGTTGCTTCAACATCTGAAGTGTATGGAGATCCGCTTGTGCATCCACAAAATGAAGATTATTGGGGAAATGTAAATCCTGTAGGCCCGCGTGGCGTGTATGATGAAGCTAAAAGATTTCAGGAAGCTATAACCATGGCTTATCATACTTTTCATGGCGTAGAAACAAGGATTGTCCGCATTTTCAATACTTATGGCCCGCGGATGCGCTTAAATGATGGAAGAGCATTACCTGCATTTATCGGGCAGGCATTAAGGGGAGAAGACCTGACTGTTTTCGGAGATGGCTCTCAAACACGTTCATTTTGTTATGTTGATGATTTGATAGACGGTATTTGCAGGCTATTATACAGCGGGTATGAGCAACCGGTGAATATTGGCAATCCGGATGAAATCAGCCTGAAAGAATTTGCAGAAGAAATAATAAAACTTACAGGCACCCATCAGAAAATTATTTATAAACCGTTACCTACTGACGATCCGAAGCAAAGACAGCCGGATATAATGAGAGCTAAAAATCTGCTTGGCTGGCAACCCAAAGTTAATCGTGCCGAAGGGCTGAAAATAACTTACGAATATTTTAAATCCTTACCCAAAGAAGAACTATACAAACAACCTAAGGAATTTAAAAAACAATAAGTATGCTTATATACGAAGATGTGATCAACAAAAAGGCAAAATTAGCAGTAATTGGTTTAGGATACGTTGGACTTCCAATAGCTCTTGAATTTGCAAAAAAAGTAAGTGTTATCGGTTTTGATATCAATGCAAAGCGTATTGATATGATGAGAAATGGAATAGATCCAAGTAATGAACTCGAATCTTCTGCATTTGAAGGCTGCGATATTCATTTTACAAACTCCCTCGATGAATTAAAAGAAGCTAAGTTTTTCATCGTAGCGGTTCCCACTCCTGTAGACGAACATAATGTGCCCGATCTTATTCCTGTAAAGAAAGCTTCTGAAACAATAGGGAAAGTAATAAAGAAGGGTGATTATGTTGTGTATGAATCTACAGTATATCCTGGTTGTACTGAGGAAGATTGCCTCCCTATTATTGAGGAACTGAGCGGGCTTAAAATAAATGTTGATTTTAAGTTGGGTTATTCGCCGGAACGCATTAATCCCGGAGATAAAGAACATACCCTTGCAAAAATCATCAAGGTTGTGTCAGGTTCTGATGCTGTGTCTTCAGAAGAAATAGCTAAAATCTACGAAGTAGTGGTTAAAGCCGGCATTCACAGAGCTTCTTCCATTAAAGTTGCAGAAGCTGCCAAAATTATAGAGAATACACAACGCGACTTAAACATTGCATTGATGAATGAGCTCTCTATTATTTTTGATATGGCAGGCATTAATACATATGAAGTACTTGAAGCCGCAGGAACGAAATGGAATTTTTTGAAGTTTCAACCCGGTTTGGTTGGTGGGCACTGTATAGGAGTAGATCCATATTATCTTACTTACAAGTCGAGCGAATTAGGGTATGAGTCACGGGTAATTCTTGCGGGTAGAGTTATAAATGATGAAATGCCTTTGTATGTTGCTAAAAAAGTAGTACAACATATCATAAAAAATGCGAAAGAAGCTACAGGAGCAAGGGTATTAGTAATGGGTGCAACATTTAAAGAAAACGTAAGCGATATCAGGAATTCCAAAATAATAGATATGATTCGCGAGCTTAGAGCTTTCTCTTTAAATGTTGATATTGTTGATCCGCATGCAGATAACGATGAATTGCAGCATGAATATGGATTTCCACTTTCACCGGCAATTGGCAAAAATTATGACGCAGTAATTTTAGGCGTATCGCACAATGAATATAAAAATCTTACAGACGACTATTTGCTTTCCATTACAAACCCTAATGCTATTTTCGCTGACCTGAAAGGTTTGTACAGAAATAAATTAACTAAATTGAAATATTGGAGTCTGTAATGAAAAAATACAGTAAGGTTATTGCAATAACAGGAGGAGCAGGTTTTATCGGGTCTCATGTTTTACGGCTTTTTGTAAACAAGTATCCTGAATACTTTATAGTAAATATTGATGCACTCACTTATGCAGGTAATCTTGAAAATTTGAGAGACGTAGAAAGCAAGCCTAATTACGCGTTTGAGCATGCAGATATCTGCAATGAGCATACCATTGATGAACTTTTTGCCAAATATAAGTTTGACGCTATTATTCATCTTGCTGCAGAAAGCCATGTAGATCGCTCTATAATGGACCCCCTGGCTTTTGTAAAGACGAATGTTTTGGGAACAGGTATTTTATTGAATGCCTGCCTTAAGCACTGGAAAGATAAGTCAAATGATGCAACCCTGTTTTATCACGTATCTACTGATGAAGTATATGGTTCATTAGGCGAAACTGGTTTCTTTACGGAAGAAACGCCTTATGATCCAAGATCGCCATATTCTGCTTCAAAAGCATCTTCAGATCACCTGGTAATGGCTTATCACCATACCTATCATCTGCCTGTGGTGCTTTCTAATTGTTCCAATAATTATGGCTCTCATCACTTTCCTGAAAAGCTTATTCCTTTAATGATCAATAACATTAAAAATAATAAACCTTTGCCGGTTTATGGAAAAGGAGAAAATGTAAGGGATTGGCTGTGGGTGGAGGATCACGCAAGAGCTATTGACCTGATTTTTCATAAAGGAAAAAGAGGGGAAAAATACAATATAGGAGGATTTAATGAATGGAAAAATATTGACCTGGTACATTTGCTTTGCAATATAATGGACGAAAAGCTTGGGCGTGAAAAAGGTAGTTCTCAAAAACTTATTACTTATGTAAAAGACCGTATGGGGCATGATTTGCGGTATGCCATTGATGCCTCTAAACTTAATAATGAACTTGGGTGGAAACCTTCACTTCAATTTGAAGAGGGATTAAGAAAAACAGTGGATTGGTATTTGCAAAATGAAACATGGGTAAATCATGTTACTTCCGGGCAATACCAGCAATACTATTCAGATCAGTATAATAAAAGGTAGCATACTTTAATAATTTATTTCAGTATTTATTCTATGCCATTTAGTAAAACAGATATTTCGGGGTTATTGCTATTTCATCCAAAAGTATTTGAAGACAGCAGGGGATATTTTTTTGAAAGCTATAATAAGGAAACTTTTGCGGCAGAAGGATTAATAAATAATTGGGTGCAGGATAATGAATCGTATTCAGGCTTTGGCGTAATACGTGGTTTGCATTTTCAAAATCCACCTAAAGCACAAGCCAAGTTAATTCGTGTGTTGGAAGGAAAAATTTATGATGTTGCGGTGGATATCCGTAAGGGCTCGCCAACATTTGGTAAATGGTTTGGTGTGGAGCTTTCTTCTGAAAATAAATTGCAATTATTAATTCCTAAAGGTTTTGCTCATGGTTTTTCTGTGCTGAGCGAAACAGCAAAAGTGTTGTATAAATGCGATAATTTATATGATAAAAATGCAGAGGGGGGAATTATGTACAACGATGCCGATTTGAATATTGATTGGAAAATTCCTTTTGATAAAAGCATTATATCAGGTAAAGATTTAAATCACCCTTCATTGAAAGTTTGTAATACTCAATTTATATTTGAAGGATAAGAATGAGCAAGCTGAAGATATTAGTTACAGGTTCATCAGGTCAATTGGGGCAATCCCTCAGGGAAATATCTTCACAGTATACTGCATTCGATTATTATTTTTATTCCCGCCCGGAGTTTGCGCTTGATGATGAACAAACAATGATAAATGTATTGTCATCTGTAAAGCCTGATTTTTGTATTAACTGTGCTGCATATACCGCTGTTGATAAAGCTGAAACAGAAAAAGAAACCGCATACAATATTAATGAGGGCGGAGTGGGTAAATTAGCTTTATTATGCAGACAATATCAAACAAAGTTTATTCATATTTCTACTGATTATGTTTTTGATGGCAATGCTTCCTCGCCATATAAAGAAAACGACCCTGTTGAGCCTGTAAATGCCTACGGCGCATCTAAGGCAGAAGGGGAGAAGCTTGCTTTGCAAAACAATCCTGCATCAGTAATCATCCGTACATCGTGGGTATATAGTTTGCATGGAAAGAATTTTGTGAAAACGATGATCAACCTGATGAACCAAAAAAATGAAATCAGCGTGGTTAATGATCAGAAAGGCTCTCCAACATACGCTATTGACCTTGCGCAGGCAATACTTGATATTATTGCTTATAAACAATGGATACCCGGCATTTATCATTACAGTAATAAAGGCACTATAAGCTGGTATGATTTTGCTGTTGGCATTCAGCAGAAAATAAAGAGTAATTGTACAGTAAATCCTATTCCCACTTCTTACTATCCCACACCTTCAAAAAGACCAGTGTTTTCTGTGCTGGATACGTCAAAAATAGAAACCACTTACAAAATTACTATTCCATACTGGAAAGATAGCCTGGATAAATGCTTGAATAAACTATAAGTCTGAAAGAAACTGGCTGTTTATAAACTGGGCCACCACAGGCAATTGCTGTGTATTGTTATATACTTCAATCTGCCGGTCTGCACCGGTACCTTTCTCTATTATTCTTTGCACATTAGCCAACCGGTGGCGCGACCCTAAATTATCTACAATATCATCCACAAAATCCAGCAGTTCATAAATCAATACCCTGGTATTTACTTCTTCTTCTTTTCCAAAATCAATTAAATGACCATCAAGACCATAGCGGCTGGCGCGCCATTTATTTTCGTTTACCAATGCCCGTGAGTATTGAATAAAGTTCATGTTTTCTGTGCGCAACTTATATAGCTTGGCGCATATAGCCTGAAACAGGGCAGTAATTGCAATAGTTTCATCAACTGTTAATGGTACATCGCAAATGCGAAATTCTACGGTATTAAAAAACGGATGAACCCTCAAATCCCACCATATCTTTTTGGCATTATCAATACAGTTTGTTTTAATAAGAAGGTTAACATAGTTGTCATACGCTTCTATACTTTCAAAAAAATCAGGTATGCCTGTGCGGGGAAACTTATCAAACACTTTTGTCCGGAATGATTTAAACCCGGTAAACCTGCCTTCCCAAAAAGGTGAATTTGTACTTAATGCAAAAACATGCGGCAGAAAATATCTTGCAGAGTTTGCAATATGAACCGCCATCTTCCTGCTTTCCATACCAACATGCACGTGTAAACCGAAAATAAGGTTGCTCCTGGCAGCATCCTGCATTTCATTTACTATTTCATGGTAGCGTACATTATCTGTTATCAACTGGCTTTCCCATGCACTGAAGGGATGAGTGCCCGCTGCACCCATTGCAAGCCCAAGCCCTCCTGCAATTTCTGATATTGTTTTGCGCAACAGTGCCACATCTTTATACGCTGCGTCTACATCTTCGCAAATGTCAGTACCTACTTCTACCACAGCCTGGTGCATTTCCGCCTTCACTTTATCTTTAATCATCTTCTGGCCTTCGGAAACAATTTTCTGCTCATGGCTTTTCAGCTCAAAGCTGTTAGGGTCAATAACCATATATTCTTCCTCAACACCTACCGTAAATTGCTTATAATTCAGATTAGCCATATGGTACGTTATTTTATAGTTAGTTTATGATTGATGGCAACAACTTTTTATTTATAACTCAGGGGTAATTTGTCAACACTTCTTTTTACATATTCACCCCAGGTAAGATTATCTATTCCTTCTTTGTAATGTGTGGCCCGTTCAATAGCATAATTGGCGGCGGTTTCAACTACCCATTCAAAATTTTCTTCGCCCACACTTGTACGTTCTGCATCCGGTGCCGGATTACAAAAATCTATTGCATAAGGAACGCCATCTCTTACCGCTAATTCAACAGTATTGAAATCGTAGCCGAGATATTTATTGATGCGCAAAACAATTTCTTCCATCTGCTTATATCTTTCAGGTGATGGACTGAAACTGCTTTCGTAGCGCAGGTGATGCGGGTTTCTTGGCTCATAAGGCATAATACGCACATATTTACCCCCAATACAATAGCAGCGGTAATATTCATCAAAAACTATTTCTTCCTGTAGCAACATAACCAACTGACCGGTTTCGCCATGCTTATCAAAAAAATCTTCAATGTTATCGAGCCGGTAAACATTTTTCCAGCCGCCACCGGCAAAAGGTTTCATGTAGGCCGGAAAACCTACGTATTTAAAAATGCCTTCCCAGTCTAAAGGGTAAGCAAGATTGGAAAATGATTCATCTGATGTATCTGTGGGCAATTCTCTCGATGGTAAAATAACGGTTTTTGGAACCGGCACACCAATTTTTGTAGCCAGTGCATTATTAAAAAATTTTTCATCAGCGCTCCACCAGAAAGGATTATTGATAACCGCTGTTCCGCTTATAGCCGCGTTTTTAAGAAACGCCCGGTAAAAAGGCACATCCTGCGATATACGGTCTACAATAACCGCATAGCCGCTCGATTCACCCTGAACCACCTTATCTATACTTACCGGTTCTGCAATTATGCCATCGGGGTTTTTGCTATTGATTCTTTCAACAAATGCTTTGGGAAAAGACCTTTCTTTTCCGTGCAGTATTCCTATTTTCTTCATATTTCCTATTTAAGCCGTTTTTTAAGCGGGCTGGTTAGAACAAATGGTAATAAATAGTAAGGTAAGCAATTAATAATTCTGCCCAATTAAATCTGTTTTAAACACTGATATTCTTTATTTCTCCGGTTGAGATACATTTTTATTGTGATCTTTCCGTTATATTTTAAGTTTGTAATTTTTGATATGATAAATAATATAGCCATACCTGTAGAAAATTATACCCTTCAATCTGCCTTTTTGAAAAGAGATGTGAGGATAGATTTTTTTCTTCCTGATAATATTACAGAAAGAAAAACGAGTTTGTTATTGATTAATGACGGGCAGGATATGGAAGCACTCGGGCTCGCCGAAATACTTGGGGGGCTTTACAAAACCAATGCGATAGAAGAAATATTATGTGTGGGTATACATTGTGGTGAAGACCGCAGGAATGAATACGGCACTGCATATATTCCTGACTTTAAAGGTCGCGGCGCAAAGGCAGCTTTATACACCCGGTTTATCTTCGGTGAATTATTGCCTTTTATACATAAACAAACCGGAGTGGCATCTTTTAAAGATAAATCCTTTGCAGGTTTTTCATTGGGCGGGCTTTCTGCTATTGATATTGTTTGGAATCACCCGGCTGAATTTGTGAACGTGGGTGTTTTCAGTGGCTCTCTCTGGTGGAGAACTAAAGCGCTGGATGATGGTTATGTAGAAGAAACAGACCGCATTATACATGCCCAGATAAGAAAGGGCTCCTACTATCCCTGGCTTAAATTCTTTTTTGAAACCGGCACACAGGATGAAACTGCCGACCGTAATAACAACGGCATTATTGATTCGATTGATGATACGCTTGGGCTGATAAAGGAATTACAATTGAAGGGTTATAGCCCGGGAAAAGATATTGCATACCTTGAATTGGCAGACGGAAAACATGATGTGCTAACCTGGGCTAAAGCAATGCCTGCATTTTTAGTGTGGGGGTGGGGAAAGAAATATTAATTATACGAGATCTGCAACCGTCCTTTTTTCAAGTATTCTTAATGTTGCGTCACGCGCCAGTATAAGTGTATCCCGCAAGGCGCAGTTTTTTTCATCACAGTTTTTACATCGTTCATAAAAATTAAGACTTACGCAGGGAAGCAGGGCTATAGGCCCATCCAGCAGGCGCATAATACGGGCTAATGTAATATCAGCAGGGCGTTCTTTAAAAAAGTAACCACCGCCTTTGCCTTTTTTGCTGTCTAAAATGCCAACATTTTTTAATTCCAGCAGGATATTCTCCAGGAATTTAAGCGGTATTTTTTTCTTGCGGGCTATTTCGGCAATAAGTATAGGCCCGTCTTTCTCAGCCTGCGCCATATACATCAGCGCCTTAAATGCATATTGAGTTTTTTTGGAAAGCATATGGCAATTTAGCAGGAATTAATTAAATCTAAAAATTAGAACGTATTTCAAATTAAAAGAGCAATATGCCTGCAAAAAAACGGAATATACCTAAGATGGCCTTTTTGACAAAAGATATAGCTTTGGCTTTAGAAGATTTTTTACCACAAAGCTGCTCTAAAGATTTACCACAATAACCATGAAGGATAGTTTTAATTATACTAAATTATTTCAACCCTGGAATGCACCCCAACGCCTATCCATCGGTTTTACATTAATTTCAATGTATATCATACACAACTTTTCAATTAGTTATTTTTGCTGAATTGAATAATATTGAATCTCAAATCAACAATCGCTTATGAATCATATCACAAAAAGGAGCATCGACTCACTTGGGTATAACTTTATTGCACCGGAATATATTCCTGATGGAGCAGATGAATATCACCTGCGGAATATTCAAAACAGGAGTGGCATTGGTTATCGCGAACTTACTGCATGGGAAATTGAGGTGTTGGTGCGCAACAGGAATACTTCTGATAACTGGAATAAAATATTAGTGTCGGATGCTTTCAATCCTGAGCTTGTAAAAAACTGCAAGTTTTTTGGACTGGTGCGGATAGGAAAGCTCGAAGCATGTTTTCTTGAATATCATAATCTTCGTATGCCGGTTGGGCTGTATAATAGTACAATCATAAGTTGTGATTTTGGCGATAATGTTGTTGTAGATAACGTTAACTACCTCTCACATTATATTATCGGAAGCGAAGTAATACTTGTTAACATCAGCGAACTTGCAACAACAAGCACTGCCAAATTTGGCAATGGTATTATTAAAGATGGCGAGCCTGAAAGTATTCGTATCTGGCTGGAGATATGCAATGAAAATGCCGGCAGAAAAGTAATTCCTTTTACAAGAATGCTGCCCGGCGATGCCTGGTTGTGGTCTAAATACAGGGATGATGAAGTGATGCTTGAAAAATTCAAAGCTTTCACACAGGCGGAGTATGATGTGCAAAGAGGATATTATGGTAAGATAGGAGACAGGACAATTATCAAGAATACCAATATTATTAAAGATGTTTGGATTGGCTCAGATGCCTATATAAAAGGAGCCAATAAATTAAAAAATCTTACGGTTAATTCTTCCCCCGAAGCGCCTTCGCAAATTGGTGAAGGCTGCGAAATGGTAAATGGTGTAATAGGATTGGGATGCAAATCATTTTATGGTGTAAAAGCTATCCGCTTCATAATGGCATCTCACTCACAATTAAAATACGGTGCAAGACTGATCAATTCTTACCTCGGTAATAACTCAACCATATCCTGTTGTGAAGTGTTGAATTCATTGATATTTCCTTCTCACGAGCAACACCATAATAACTCTTTTTTATGTGCAGCTACGGTGATGGGGCAAAGCAATATGGCGGCAGGAGCTACAATTGGTTCCAATCATAATTCAAGAAGCCCGGATGGCGAACTGATTGCAGGCAGAGGATTTTGGCCCGGCTTATGTGTAAGCCTTAAGCATAATTCAAAATTCGCTTCATTCAATATACTGGCAAAAGGCGATTACCCCGCCGAATTAAATATTCCTATTCCCTTTGCTTTGATTAGTAATGATGTAACCAATGATCAGTTGGTGGTTATGCCGGCATACTGGTTTATGTATAATTTATATGCCATAGCAAGAAACGGCTGGAAGTATAACGACCGTGATGCAAGAATAGAAAAAGAACAAAGGCTGGAGTTTGACGCGTTAGCGCCTGACAGTATTAATGAAATGCTGAGGGCTATAGAGCTTTTATGTTTATATACCGGTAAAGCCTATGCAAAAAAAACAGGGCAGGCAAATAAGCAGGATGTCGGGTATATTAAAATAGGGAAAAAATTATTGGATGCGAATGACCCTGTTGTTGAAACATTGGAAATTTTAGGAGAAGGATTTGAAAACAGTGATAGAAAAATACTCCTTATAAAAGTGCCGCAGGCATACCGCATATTTCTTGAGCTTATATCATATTATACTACCGGGCTTGTGATCAGTTATATACAGTCAAATAATACCAGGAGCTTTCAAACACTCAGGAAGAAGTTAAGCTTTACAGGTAAAATAAAAGACTGGCTAAATGTAGGTGGGCAATTAATTCCTGCTACCGAGGTAATAAAATTCAGGAAACAGGTACATGCCGGAAAAGTGAAAAGCTGGGATGATGTACACCGGTTTTATACAACGCAGGGTGAATTGTATGATGCGTATAAATTAGAACATGCCCTGGCAGGCTGGTCGGCAATATCAGGAATACCCGGTAAAGGATTTAATGCCGGCTGTTTTAAAAATTTGTTATTGGCTGCTATCCGCACAAAAGAATGGCTCACCAAAGGAATATACGATTCACGGGAAAAAGATTACAGCAATCCTTTCCGGCTTATGGTATTTGATAATAACGCGGAAATGGAAAAAGTTTGGGGTAAACTGGAGGATAATAGTTTTATTAACCTGCAGAAAAAAGAGTTGAAAGATTTTAAAAAGATGGTAAACCGCATTATAACTGATTTCAGGTTATAATACTTTTTCCATTACAAAGTCATTCATAAAATAACCATTGCCAATATCTATGTCTTCCTCTTTTATTACCCTAAAGCCCAAACTTTCATAAAAGCCCCTGGCTTTATTATTACGGTTTACATTTAACTCCAGCGCTTTCGCGCCTTGAGGCATTATATCCCCAATAATAAGGTCAACTATTTTTTTGCCAAGCCCTAATCCTTGTTTTCCGGGTAATACATAAATTTTGTGCAGTTTATAGCTATTGGTTTTCCCGGGTTCTTTAACGGAGTATGAGGCAAATCCTGCCGGCGCATCGTTGTGGTATAGTATAATAAATGTGTGTCGCTTCTGTTGCAATTGTTCTTTCAGTGCGGTTTCGCTATACATCATCTCCAGCATATATTCAATCTGTTCAGGTGTTAGTATTGCCGAATAGGTTGCCGGCCATATTTTAAAAGTAAGCTCTCTTATTATATCTATATCCGCGGTTGTACATTTTCTGAAACTGATCATAATCTATTATTGGGTTTTCAAAACTAAATTTTTATAGGGTGAAATGGTAGTATTTCGTCAGATAATCAACAAAAGCATACAAATAATAAATGTAGTTTCTCCTGTTCAAAGAACGAAAGTAATTTTAATACAAAATTCAGGTTACGAAAGTAATATCCCCTTTTGTTTCACTGGTTTACTTTGTAATAAGCCTCCAATCCAATGAATTTTGCTGACATTAAAATCAACACACTTTCGCCGTTGTTGCGATCCCGCCAGCATCAGGATTTGAATTGGATGAATGTTTACAGGATGCGAAAATTTGAAATACACCCATGATTTTGGCATACAATAAGCTATATAGTATTTTTGTATTCTTACTTTGTTCGACTTATTAAAAAATTGAATTATGAAAAAAGTTTTCATGTATGTATCTGTTGTTATTGCTTCATTTGGTTTATCAAATGCAAGTGCCCAGGATGGAAGTAGTTATAAAAATGGCATAGGTTTGCGTGCCGGCGGCGGTTATTACGATTTAATCGCAGCTTCTTATAAAACATTTGTTACTGACCCGGGAGCTATCGAATTAAATCTTGGTTTCAGACCATACGCAGCCGTATATTCAAATTATAATCAGTTTCATCTCTCATTTTCTGCATCATATCAGCATCATTTTCCAATTGGTAACATTGAGGGATTTCGTTGGTTTGTAGGCGGAGGTGTTACTGCATATAATACTTTTTCGAGTAATAAAGATCTGGCTGGTTTCGGGCTCGGTGTATTTCCAACCGGTGGTGTTGATTATAAGTTTGGCAACATCCCTTTAAATGTTAGTGCTGATTTCCGTCCAACAATTGCTATTGTGCGTCCCGATTATTATGGGTATAGTTATTTTAATACTTACTCAAGGTTTTACGCTGGTAATGTAGGCGCATCTGTTCGATATACTTTTTAGAAAGAATGATATAATAACATAAGAATAATATTCCCTTAAAGGAGGACTCACGTACAGTCCTCTTTTTTCATTTCATAATTTATGCTATTTTTTTTGTAAGATTTAACATTGGCTGTTTTTTGAAATTGGAATAATCTTGAATACTGAAAATTTAGATTGACTTTGTGGAAAGAAGATAGAAACCCATAAACAAAAAACTGCTTATTTTCTATGCCAGAACGTACATTTAATAGCGATGCTGCTTGCTGGAAAGAGTTAAAACAAGGTAACCCCGAAGCGCTGGGATACCTGTATGACACATATATTGATCGCCTGTTTCACACGGCTTTTAAAATGACTGATAACAGGGAGTTAGCCAAAGATGCACTCCAGGAAGTGTTTATTGAAATTTGGCATTATCGTAATAGTATCGGAGAAGTAAATCATTCCCACAGCTATCTCGCAAAAGTTTTAAAGAGCATCATCCTCAAAAAGGTAAAAACCAAAATGATCATCAATGCTTTGTCTGATAACGATCACGGCACTGAGCATGATGATAATATTGAACAGATTATTATTTCTGCAGATTTTGCTACTGAGCAAAAAGGCCGTTTGCAAAAAGCATTATCGCAACTTACATCACGCCAGAAACAAGTGGTTCGCTTGCGTTTTTTTGAAGGACTTACTTATGAGCAAATAGCAGTTAAGCTAAGCATGAACTACCAGTCGGTAAATAATCTTGCTTTTCGGGCTATGCTTAATTTAAGAAAGCAAATGCAGCCGGTTGTGCAGTAGCAGCACTGCTGATATGGCTGTTTTAATTTTATTTCCCTGGAATATTTATAACAAGTAGCCCGCCCGGTTAATGCCGGCGGGTTTTTAGTTTCTGCTAAAAACGACAGCTGGATTTTTTTGTCAATCAAATAATAATTGACAAAGGCATCATAATTTTTGCTATTCTTTTTGTAATAATTAACATTTGTTAGTACTGGCATTTTGAATAAAATTGGGTTCTGATTTTAGATAGCGATTGCGAAAGAAAAACGGTTCCGGATTAAGAGATACCAGAGCAAACTAATTGTGTTGTTATTTGTAGCAGGTCATTTAATCGTTATTGTTTCGTGTTATGATTGTATGAATTTCACCAACATGGAAACGCCTTACGTAACAATTATTGAATTTTGTTTGAACATAATAAATCCTTGAAGTATTTAACCAAAACCAACCGTTCGCGTATGAAAAGAACAACGCATCATTTCTTTCTGCTATTTATGGCGGCTGCTTTCTTTTTTACATCGTGTAAAAAAGAAGAAGTCAAAGAAGACCTGGCGACTATTAAAAAGAATTTCCTTACAGGTACATGGAAACAAAAAGATTTGGCATTAGGTTATCCGATTAAGTTTGCCGGGCAAAAATTGCCTGTAGGATTTAGCCTGTATAATATTACGTCTTATCTGCCGGTATCAGGCCCGTTAATTGATTGTACCAAAACCAATACGTACACTTTTGATGCCGGGGGTGGTTATACTATTACCGGATGCACTGATCTTATTTTACCACATGCCGGCAATTCCGGGAAATGGAATATGCAGGCTTACGGATCAGCGCTTCATTTGGTAGCCGGCGAAAATGATACTCCGTTGTGGATAGAGTCTATTGATGCCAATAACCTGAAGATCGGATCATTAAGTTATACTATTAATATTTACGAAGCTGATCCTCCGGATGGGGCTGATATACCCGTTTTTCTTTTGCTTGAAAAGCAATAATCTCAAACTTATTTATTCTACCAATTTAATATTAAACTGATATGAGTAAAAGCTGTTTTTTATACAGGTATATACTTGTAATATTCCTGGTTACGGCAACCAATGCATTAATTGCCGAAAACCTTCCCTTTAATGCTTCAAAAAAAAGATCCTCACTTGCTGACGTTGCAATACGAGGAGTTGTAAATGATAATAACGGCCCGGTAGCGGGCGTAACGGTTACTGAAAAAGGCACTTCTAATGCAACAACTACTGATGGTTCAGGAAGGTTTAGCCTGAATGTAAAAAACAGCAGCAGTGTATTGGTGTTTTCATCCATTGGATATAAAACAATTGAAGTTGCACTGGCAGGAAAAACTACTATCGATGTAACTATTGAGAATGTTAGCCAGGAACTTTCAGGCGTAGTGGTAACGGCGCTCGGTATTACCCGCGCAAAAAAATCATTAGGTTATTCTGTTGAAGAAGTGGCGGGTAAAGAAATGAACCGCGTGGCACAGGAGAACGTGTTAAATGCAATGTCTGGTAAAGTTGCAGGTGTAACCATTAATCAAACCGGCGCAGCGGGATCTTCGGTAAGTATGATTATTCGTGGCGCAAAATCATTAAGCAGCGATAATCAACCATTATTTGTTGTGGATGGTGTTCCGCTTGCAAACACTTTAAATAATGTAAGCCAGGTAGGTAATGATAACAGGGTTGACTATGGCAATGCAATTTCCGGTTTAAACCCTGATGATATTGAGAGTGTATCTATTCTTAAAGGGCCAAGTGCTGCTGCTTTATACGGCTCCCGCGCAGGCAATGGCGTTGTGTTAATCACCACTAAAAGTGGTAAGGGCGTAAAAAAAATGTCTGTTAATATTATATCGAACACTGTTTTTGAAAAACCATATAAATTCCTGAACTGGCAGTCAAAATTTGCATCCGGTGTATTTCCTGCCATACCGGTATCTGTTTCCGGTAATATTCTTACTGATCCTCTTGGCGCTCAAGATCCGAGGTTTAATCCCGATTATGTAATTATTGATGAGTCTTCAAGTGGTGGCGGCGGACCAGAACTGGATAAGGGTTATAATGCTATTCAATGGAATAGCCCGGTTGATGACAATGGCAACCAGGTTGCTACACCATTAGTATCGCACCCCAATAATATAAAGAATTTTGTGCAGACAGGTATCACTACAACAAATGGTGTATCTATCGCAAATAATACTGACAATATCAATTATCGCCTCTCTTTATCTGATATGCGCAACAAGGGTATTATTCCTAATTCAGATTTATTCAGAAATACCATTAACCTGAACTCAACCCTGAAGCTGAGCAATAAATTGCGCTTAAGTACCAATATTGATTTTAGCCGTAACAGGTCTAACAATCGCCCGGCCGGTGAGCGTGGCGCCAATCCTTTGCAATGGGCTTATTATGTTTCACCGCATATTAATATAAATGAGTTAAAAGATTATTGGGAACCGGGGCAGGAAGGCCTGGTACAGCGCACGCAATATAACGGGGAATACAATAATCCTTATTTCCTGGCTTACGAAGTAAACAATTCTTTTGTAAGAGACAGGGTATATGGTAACCTGAAAGCTGATTGGCAGATATCAAAACAATTCAGTCTCATGCTGCGATATGGACTGGATAATATGAATGAAAAAAGACAAACTACTATCGCCAACAGTTATACGGAAGATCCCGGTGGGGCATTTGGTATTACCAATATGCGAAATTTTGAAAGCAATGCTGATTTTCTTGCTACGTATAAAAAAGATTTTAGTGCTTTCAGCTTATCTGTTTCTGCGGGTGGCAACAGCCGGTATCAAACCGGTAGTTCTGAAAGAAATGCCACTAAAAACGGAACTGGTTTAATTGTACCCGGCGTATTTACACTGCAGAATATTCTTGCGTCAAATCTTGATTTCAGCAACTATACTTTTAAAAAAGGAGTTAACAGTTTATATGGAATGGCTACACTCGGATTTAAAGATATGGTTTATCTTGATGTAAGCGGGCGTACAGACTGGTCGAGTACATTGCCTGAGGCAAAAGGATATTTCTATCCTTCTGCTTCTTTGAGTGTGCTGATTAATGAAATACTCGATATTCATTCACCTGATATTAATCTTATAAAACTGAGGGGCGGTTATGCACAGGCAGGTAATGATGCAAGTCCATACCAATTATTAGCAGTGCTCGGCAATGCCGGTACCTGGGGCGATGTGCCAAGACTAAGTACTTCAGGAACATTATTGAATGCTAACCTCAAACCTGAATTAGCTACCTCGTATGAAGGGGGAATTGATGTGAACCTGTTTCAAAACAAACTCCGTTTTGCAGGAACATATTACAGCGTTGATAATGAAAACCAGATATTCAGCACAGGGCTTCCGCCTTCAAGCGGCTATAGCTCAAAAAATATTAATGCAGGATTATTGAGAAGCAGTGGCTGGGAATTTTCATTGGGTGCTACTCCTGTTCAAACCAAAAACTGGAGATGGGATGTAAATGTAAACTGGACAAAAAACAGAACAAAAGTTATGACGCTTGCTGATGAGCAACCCTACTTTCAGTATTGGGAAGATGCAAAAGGCGGCGCATATACTTTTCTTGGTGAAGAAGTAGGTGATATATATGGCAATAAAGTTCGTACGGTTACAGATAAATCTTCTCCTTATTACGTATGGCCTGTGGTAGATAATGGTAATGAAGATGGTGCTAAATGGTATGCACTGAATGCGCTTGCTTCAAGAAACAAAGTAGGTAATTTCAATCCACGTTTTATAATGGGCTTCCAGTCGGCAGTATCATGGAAAAACTGGACATTAAGCTTTACGCTTGACTGGAGAAATGGTGGCAAATTTGTTTCTCAAACCTACCGTTATGGTATTGAAGATGGAAGAGCTTCATTACAGTTTAACAACTTCATTGACCCCGGAACCAAAAGTGGTAAAGAACTTAGAGATTATCTTGTTGACCACCAGGATGAGCTAATTAAAATACATGGCAACAGGTTTTTGCGCGTAGGCTGGCCTACTCCTGAACGTACCAGCTATCCCGTTATCATTTCAGGTTTCAATCTTCCTTATGGCGGTATGTTTGCGCCGGGCGTATATGCAACGGGTTGGGATCCTAATGGTAACCCAACAGGATATGCTGAAAATCTTGGCGAAAATCTTCTTGGTTTGGATGATCCTAATAATCCCAATAAAACAATACCAATGCTTTACGCAGTAAGTAACCCCTGGGATTTTATGGAGCCTACATTATTCTCTGCTTCATATATTAAGCTGCGGGAAATATCTTTAACTTATGCATTACCTTCTTCGCTTACAAGAGCAATGAGAATGCAGGATGTAAGTTTTTCTGTTTACAGCAGAAATATTATTTTATGGACAGAAGCTAAAATTGGTATTGATCCTGAAAATGCATTTCAGCCAACTACCGGCGTGCAGGGCGGCATACAGTTTAAGCAGGGTATTGAGCGCTACAACGTAACACCCTGGACAATACCTGTAGGCGTTAAATTAAACATTAATTTTTAAGCATTCATATAATCAAGTGTTATGAATACTAATAGAAAAATATATACTGCGATACTCTTGTTACTGTTTTCAACTGTAATATTCTCGTGCAGGAAGCACCTGATGGAATTGAATGAAAATCCGAATGGTGCTGATCCGGGTACAACTAATCCGGACCTTGTTTTATCTACCGTATTAACCGAGTCTGCAAAATCGTTTGTTACGTTAGGCTATGGAGATATTGCCGGCGTTATGCAGCATACACAAAAAGATGGCTGGGCCGGCGGTCATAATAACTACGATTGGGGAAACAGCAATAGTTGGACCGGTTATTATGATATTTTAAGGAATAATGAATTTGTGTATAACAAAGCAATTGAAAAGAATTACGAAGCGCACCAGGGTATAACGCTTGTTATGAAATCACTGATGTATGGTTTGATTACCGACTTGTGGGGTGATGCGCCTTATTCACAGGCGTTGAAAGGAGAAGAAGGGGGCAATGAAAATACTTTTCCTGTATTTGATAAGCAGGAAAGTATTTATGATAGTATACTTGCTAATCTTGAAAAAGCCAATACGCTTCTTTCTAAAACGGAATATAATGATCCTCCTATCGGGAGTGCGGATATTTTTTACAATGGTGATATTACAAAATGGAGGAAACTGGCAAACTCATTAGCGTTGCGTTACTATATGCGCCTGTCAGTTAAAAAACCTGATGTTGCAAAAACAGGTATTGAAAAAATTGCAGGAGATCCATCTGCCTACCCCGTTATTACAAGTGCAGGTGATGATGCAGGAATGGTATTTCCCGGCAACAGTGATATGGATTCCTGGCCTTCTTATGCGGTACCACAATCAGACAGCAGCAATTACCGGAGAATAAAAATGGCTAATACACTTGTGAAGGAGTTGCTGCGTTTAAACGATCCGCGTATAACAGTATGGGCTAACAGGGTGGAGATATCTATCTATCTTGATCCCACACTATCAGGCAGTCAAAGTTTTATAAAAGATACCGTGATGGACGGCGAATTAAGAAGAGTGCGTTTTATTTCAAGCGGGTATCTTTCTTCAAAAAATCTTACTGTTAATGATATAAACCAGGATCCGCATTATGTAGGATTACCTACGGCATTAAATGCTCCGCAATTGTATAATCTAAGTCCCACTGCGGAACAGGCTGCACGTAATCCACATGTATCATGGGTAAATACAGATTTTTCTGCCGGCAATGCTAATGGAAGAAAAGCTAAAATTATGACTGCCGCCGAAGTGAATTTTATTCTTGCCGAAGCTGCTGCAATATATGGCTGGAATGCCGGCGATGCAGAAACGCTTTACAAAAGCGCCATCAAAGCATCATTCGACGCATGGGGATTAACATCTCAATATGCAGCGTACATTAGTCAGCCCGAAGTTGAATTTGATGGCACGCAGGAACAGATTATTACACAAAAATGGATATCAAGCTGGGCAGCAGCAACAGAGGCCTGGTTTGACTGGCGCAGAACCGGTTATCCTGAATTGCATGGTGTGGCAGGGCGCAGCCTTGCGCCTGAGCTTCCTGTAAGATTTTATTATCCGTTGGAAGAAAGAAATCTTAATTCAGCAAACACCAGCGCCGCTTCAGAGAGGCTTGAAACAACCACCTTATCTGCCGATGGATCAGACGGGGTGAAAAACAGCCCGTGGTCAAAACCCTGGGTTATACAGGGAACGGGCAAACCCTGGTAAAATATAATGGATATAGATGAAATTTTTTTAATGAACGATAATGAAAGCATTTGTTTATAGTTGTTTGTTTTTGTTTGTATTTGGTTTCAACGCTGGTTCCCAAACCTTAAAAGCCGCAGCCGCAGTAAGGGTCATAACTCCTGATCCTTTACTGCCGGTTTCCGGCGGCATTGGTACGCCAAAGCCTGCTACCATAAAACAAGGTGATTTATTTGCAAGGGCAATAGTTTTTGAAAAAGGAAAAACAAGAATTGCCATTGTAGATATTGACAACTTAGGGTGGCCTTCAGTGTTAGGCAATAAAGCAAGGGCTTTAATTAAAGGCATACCGCCGCAAAATATTTTAATAGGCGCTACACATACGCACAGTGCACCTGATGCTTATGGTTTTCCTGATGAAAATGGAAAATCGTATGCAGACCTTAAATACCTTAACTGGTGTGTGCAGCAAATTGCTGATGCGGTAAATGAAGCTGTAAGTAAACTTGAACCTGCCGCTCTTAAAATTGCAGTAGGCGAAGCCAAAGGAAAAATTTCTTATAATTATTATGCGCCGCAATTGTTTGATCCACGCTGTGGTATTATACAGGCTATTGCAACAAGCGGAAAAAACAGCGGCAAACCAATTGCAACCCTGGTTAATTATGCCATTCACCCGGAAGTGATAGGATCGCATCAGGGTATATTAAGTCCTGATTTGTGCGGGCCTTTATACAGCAGGATTGAATCAAAAGGCGGCGGTATAGCTATTTTTATGAATGGCGCGCAGGGGGGAATGGTAACTGCTGATAACAGGCTTGAAAACGGGGGAGAAGCAAATGATTGGAAAGAATGCATTCGTATAGGAGAGCTGCTGGCAGATGAAGCTTTGCGTATTGTGCAGGATGCGCCTGTGCAGCAAAACCCTGATATTTATTGCGCTTCAAAAAAAATCAACTTTCCTATTGATGCGGATATCATGAAATATATTTTAACGCACTCTCCTTTAAATCTTGCTGCAAACAACAGCAGTGTTGATTCTGCCACTACGCAAATTAATTTACTTAATATTGGCGATGCGCAGGTATTAACAATACCCGGCGAAGCATTACCTAATATCGGCTACTATGTAAAGCGTAATATGAAAACACAAAAACCATTTTTATTCGGCTTAACAAACGACGCTTTTGGTTATATGCTTACCAAGGTAGACTTTAATAGTTTTAAAAGATATGAGTATGTAAGTCGCACAAGCCTTGGCGAAATGACCGGAGAAATATATATTGATGAAGCATTAAAAATGGTGAAAGAAAACCCGGCGCCAAAGGGGAAGTAGTTGTACGCTATCAGCCCAAACAAAAAAAATAAAATAAACTAAATACACATGAAGAAATATTTGTTAGCAGGATTGGTAATAGTATATAGTCAGTTGATTTTAGCGCAGGCTGCCATAACGCCGGCAACTGCATTACAAAGTTATCTTAACAATGGCGATAATACTTTTAGCTGGGAGGTAAAAGATACATATGATATTGGAGATACAAAAGCATATGCATTATTGCTCACTTCACAAAAGTGGAGAGATATTGTGTGGAAGCACCAGCTTACCTTACTCGTTCCAAAAGAAAATAAATATGACGGCGCTTTGTTATTTATTACTGGCGGTTCTTTAAAAGATGGAATGCCTAATTGGAGCGGACGTGATGACAAGCAAAATATTAGAATGGCTCATGTAGCAGAAAAAAATAAAGCGATTGTTGCGGTACTGAGGCAAACGCCTAACCAGCCTTTGTTTGATGATCTTACCGAAGACGCACTTATATCTTTTACACTGCACAACTTTAAGAAAGACGGCGATTATTCATGGCCGTTACTCTTTCCCATGGTTAAAAGCGCGGTAAAAGCAATGGATGCTATACAGCAATTTTCAAGCAAAGAATTAAATAAACCGGTAAACAGGTTTGTAATTTCCGGCGCTTCAAAAAGAGGCTGGACAACCTGGCTCACCGGCGCCAATGATAAAAGAGCACAGGCTATTGCGCCAATGGTAATTGATGTATTGAATATGCCCGTTAGCCTTGATTACCAGATTAAGGCCTTGGGTGGCTATAGTGTGCAGATTGAAGATTATGTAAAACTTGGTATACCTCAAACTGCTAAAACAGAAAACGGTATGGCGGTTAGTACAATGGTTGATCCGTACTCCTACAGAAAAACGTTAACCATGCCCAAGCTCATTTTTATGGGTACTAATGATGAATATTGGGTGGTGGATAATATCAAAAATTATCTTGACAGTATTCCCGGAAAAAACTTGCTACACTATGTGCCGAATGCAGGTCATGACCTTGGTGGCGGGCAGCAGGCAACAGAAGCGCTCAGCGCGTTTTTTGGCACAACTTTGCAAAATGCAACTTACCCGGCTTGCGATTGGACAACTACTGTTGCTAAAAAAGCAGTAAAGCTGAATATTAAATCTACTAAAGATGAGTTGACAGATGTAATCGTTTGGCAAGCTGACTCGCCTGATACAGATTTTCGCAATGATAAATGGACAAGTAAAGACTTGAAAATATCAGGTAAAAGCAAGATAAAAGTTATGGAACCATTGCCTGCATCAGGATACCGTGCTTTTTATGTTGATTTGAAATATAAAGATATTAATGGCGGAACCTACACGGTGAGTACGCGGGTATTTATGACAGATACGAAGAAGGTATTGTAGAAAAAGGTGTAGGGTATAGGGTGCAGGGTTTACTGTAGAAGGTTAGCGCAGGCGCATTAAAAATTTGTATTAACTACTATAAAGAATTTTAGCAGTCCAAAGGGATGAAATGATTTTATAATAATATCAGCCTTTCAGGCTTCAATAATTTTAATGCTTTTGCCCTGGTGTAAGAACAGGGTGCATCCCAAATTTTCGCTTCATATTTATTTTACTCTCACCCCCTGCTTACCGGCAGGCAGGCTTTATCCCCTCGCCACTCTGTGGAGAGGGGAATAATGGTGCGAAAATTTGGGATGCACCCTAAGAACAAATAGACTTATAGGGTGTATGCATAATTGATTATCTTTCCATGATAAATAGTTGCTATGCTCCTACCTATTGGTGATGATAATTCAGACAGAACAATAACGCCTTATATAAATTACCTGTTGATAGCGCTGAATATCCTGGCGTTTATTTTTTTACAAGGCGGAGGAACCAATCTTAATTTTACGTACGCTTTTTCTACAGTGCCTGCAGAAATTCTTACAGGTAATGATATTATTACAGAACCGCAGTTAATTTTTGATCCCAATACGGGGCGACAGTTTGAAATGCCGGGCTTGCAGCCTACGCCGGTATCTGTATATTTCACTTTACTTACTTCTATGTTTATGCATGGTGGCTGGGCGCACCTTGCGGGTAATATGCTGTACTTATGGATATTCGGCGATAATATTGAAAACAGGATTGGGCATTTGCGGTATCTTGTATTTTACCTGCTTTGCGGGGTTATCGCTTCATTTAGTCATGTGTTTTCTACATTAATGCTTAATCAAAATTCGTTGGTGCCAAGTCTTGGTGCTTCCGGTGCTATTTCCGGTGTGTTAGGAGCATATCTCTTATTATTTCCTACCAGAAGAGTAACTGCATTTCTTTTAATATTCAGGGTTTCTATTCCTGCTGTTCTTGCGTTGGGTTTATGGATTGCCTTCCAGGTAATAAGCGGGTTGGGTATGCTTGGCGGAGAAGATGGTGGGGGAGTGGCCTATGCTGCACATATCGGGGGCTTTATTGCAGGTCTTTTACTAATAAAGTTTTTTGATCCTGTAAAAACAACTGTTGCCAGAGAGCCATATATAACACGTGTGCGGCGATGAAATATTATCTCTTTTTATCTGGTCATTTTTACCGAAATTGGCGCAAATTTTATTTGTGAGGAAAGTTGCTGCAATTTTCATTTTTCTATTTAATGGTTTGATGGCGTTTGCACAAACAGATTCATCTCACCTGCGTATATCATTAATTACCTGCGGGCCTGGTGAAGACCTGTATTCCATTTGGGGACATAGCGCTATACGTGTTACCGATACCACCACACATGCTGACCGCGTTTATAATTATGGCACTTTTGATTTTTATGATCCTGATTTTTATATCAGGTTTGTAAGAGGCGGCAAACGGATGCAGTATTATCTTTCGGTGGAAAGCTTTGAGTCTTTTTTAAGCAGTTATATAGAAGAGAGAAGAAGTGTGCAGGAACAGGTATTGAATTTATCGGGAGAAGAAAAACTGGTACTGTACAAAGCATTAATAAATAATGCAAAAGAGGAAAACAGGTTTTATCGCTATGATTTTTTATTTGATAACTGTGCTACCCGCATCAGGGATATTATACAAAAATATTCAGATAGTAGTTTGGTAACGCACCAGGTACTCAACAAGCCAAAAACTTTCCGGGAGCTGATACATGTTGACTTGAACAGAACAGGCATGTACTGGAGTAAGTTTGGTATTGATATTTTATTGGGATCGCGGTTGGATAAAACAGCACAGAATGAGCAAACGATGTTTCTGCCTGTTTATCTTGCCAAAGGCTTTGACAGTATATATCTTCAATCAAAATACCTCGTAAAAAGTAAAGCGGAATTATATCAGTCATCATTGGCAGAAAGTAATAAATCTTTTTTTACACCTTTTGTTGCATTTTCAATATTATTATTGTTGTTCATTGTTTTTGCAGCGCTTAAAAAGAAGGGTATTCTGCTTTCGCTCGATTTTCTGTTATTTGTAACAACCGGCTTGCTGGGCGTATTATTAATTTTAATGTGGACAGCTACGGATCATGCATTGTGTAAAGACAATTATAATATATTATGGGCATTGCCATTTCATGTGATAACTGCTTTCTTTATACGCAGCAAAAAAAAATGGATAAAAAAATACTGGCTTGTAGTTGCTGTTATCAATATATTACTTTTAATCACCTGGTTTTTTCTACCGCAGCAATTAAATAACGGGCTTATTCCGCTTGTAATACTACTAGCATGGCGTAGTTTTACTTTTTACAGGAAATGATATACTCCGGGTATGTGCATACGCATCAGGCTATGAAATTAATCTGTTGGATGCACCCCATGTAGAAAATGTAATATCTGCTTACAATATTTTTCAGTAAATTGAATGGGCAACAGGCAATGGTGAAAAATGCATCTAACCTGCAACCTGTAGCTTACAACCTGTGCCGGTATCTGATTGCTCATTAATCAACTACCAATGTATAGCCACTATATCAATTATAATAACTGCAATATCTATTATCGCAAAACGGGTAAAGGACCTTATGTTGTTTTGATTCATGGTTTTGCAGAAGATGGCAGCATATGGAAGTACCAGCAGCACTTTCTTCAAAATGATTTTACACTCATTATTCCCGATATACCCGGCAGTGGTAAATCTGATATAATTGATGAGACAGGTATTGAAGATGCGAGGCTTATTGATGTATATGCTGATATTATAAAAGAAATTATAGATGCAGAAGATATTGGAAGCTGTGCAGTGATTGGCCACAGCATGGGCGGTTATATTGCATTGGCTTTTGCGGAAAAGTATCCGGAAAGATTAAATGGTATTGGATTATTTCATTCCACTGCATATGCAGATACAGAAGAGAAAAAAGAAGCCCGCAGAAAAGGGATAGCTTTTATACAAAAGCATGGCGCTCACGAATTTTTAAAACAATCTATTCCTAATTTGTTTGGAGATGCCTTTAAGCAATCTCATCCTGAACAGGTAGATCATCTTATAGAAGCCGCAGGCAACTTTACAGCTACGGCACTCGTACAATATTACAAGGCGATGATGGAGAGGCCGGATCGAATTGACATACTTAAAAAAGTTTCAAAACCTGTGTTGTTTATTATTGGTGAGGATGATAAAAGTGTATATTTACAAGACAGCCTCAGTCAATGTTACCTTCCATGTAAATCCCTCATTACTATCTATCCCAACATAGCTCACATGGGCATGTGGGAAGCGAAAAACCAGGCCAATGCTACCGTGTTGAAATTCCTCAATTATTCATTGAATGTCTTATGTAGCTAAATATTGGTTATTATCAGTTTTCTGTCTGTGTATAGCAACAGCGCTTTCAGCGCGGCATATAACAGGTGGAGAATTATCGTATAGATATTTGCCAGGCACAGATTACAAATATGAAATTACATTGAAACTATATCGGGATTGTTTCTCAAACGGCGCACAGTTAGATCAAACAGCCTTCATTTCTATTTATAAAAAAACATCAGGGGGAACACAGTTGTTTAAAACTTATGAGGTTGCTATGACAAACAGGAATTCATTAAGCCTCAGGGATCCCGGAAAATGTATTGATAATCCCCCGGCTGTATGTTATGAAGTAGGAACCTATTCCATTACAGTTACCCTTGCGCCGGAAACCGGTGGTTATACTATTGCTTACCAGCGTTGCTGCCGTATTGAAAATATGTCGAATATAAATGGTTCCGGTCAGGTAGGTGCCACCTATACAGCAGATGTGCCGGGTACGAATATTGCTGCAGACGCGCCCAAAAATTCAAGTCCTGTTTTTGCTACAAAAGATACAACCATTGTTTGCGAAGACAATTATTTTCTGTATGATTTCAGTTCCACCGATGCTGACGGAGATTCTCTTTCTTATATGTTTTGTTCAGCTTATTCAGGCGGCAGCACCAATAATCCTCAACCGCAGATAGCTCTTGCGCCTCCCTATACACCTGTGCCCTATTCATTTGGTTTTGGAGCATCAGCTCCTATGGGAGCTAATGTTACTATAGATTCAAAAACAGGTATCATTACCGGCATTGCGCCTGCCGCAGGAATATATGTAATTACGGTGTGCGTAAACGAATTCAGGAAAGGAATATTGATTAATATACACCGGAAAGATATACAGATTAAAGTAGCGGCCTGTACTATTGCTGCTGCTGCGTTAGATCCTGTATATATGTCATGCGACGGCTTTACCCTTACATTACAGAACAAAAGCAACAGTAATCTTATAAAGTCGTATTACTGGGATTTTGGTGTGCCGGGTGTTACCAATGATACATCAACTGTAGCCAGACCAACATATACTTATGCTGATACCGGCACTTACAGAATAATGCTTATTACCAACAGGGGAGAAGAATGTTCTGATACAGCCTTTACGCTTGCAAAAGTATATCCCGGATTTTTTCCCGGTTTTGTGTATAGTGAAGGATGTAAAAATGTACCGATCTATTTCACTGATACAACTAAAACAAAATATGGAATTGTTGATAGCTGGAAATGGGATTTTGGAGTCCGTTCCCTCAGTAATGATACTTCTTTACTTCAAAATTCTTCTTATGTTTTTGCTGACTCAGGCACATACCAGGTAGCGCTCACCGTTACCAATAGTAAAGGTTGTAAAAAAACCAGCTATGCCAGCCTGGTTGTACGAAACAGGCCTTTGCTATCCGTGCCACACGATACCCTTATGTGCGATATAGATACTATTGCACTTGCTGCAACAGGCCCACCAGGAACGTATACATGGTCTCCCGCCTATAATATTGATCCGCTTACGGGTAAGTCTGTTAATGTAAGCCCTGATGTAACAACTACATATACGGTCAGCTTAACGACTGTTCCCGGCTGCACTTCAACGGATACAGTTCGTGTTAACGTAGTAAATTTTGTTACATTAAATGTGGGTGATGATCTTACCATGTGCTTAACAGATACTGTTCAACTAAAACCTTTCAGCAATGGTTTAAAATATGTGTGGACTCCTGTAGCAACTTTGGATAATCCTTATGTTAAAAACCCTTTGGCCACACCCGTAAATCAAACTACACAATATACTGTTACAGCGTATATAGGCAAATGTTTTGCAACAGATAATATAATCATTACGGCTATCCCTTATCCGGATGTGCATATTAGCGCAGATACCTCCGTATGCTATGGAGACCAGGTGCAATTGTTTGCCAACGGGGGAGCTTATTATACCTGGACACCGGCTATTGCCATAAATAATTTCAAAGTACCTGATCCCCTGGTTAACCCAACTGTTACTACTACCTACACTGTTAGCGTAACAGATACATTGGGTTGCCCTAAACCTACTGTAAAAGATGTATTGGTACGTGTTATACCTCCTGTGCCTGCTTTTGCAGGAAATGATACTGTTGTAGTGCTCGGGCAACCTTTGCAATTACAGGCATCTGGCGCAGCATTTTATAAATGGAATCCCGGTTCTTATTTAAACGATACAATTATTGCAGATCCTGTTGCCCAATTTGAATCAGATGTTGGAGAATTTCATACATACAGCGTTAAAGTAAGTACGCCTGAAGGATGTTTTGCATACGATACCATTAATATACGTGTATTCAGAACAATGCCGGACATATTTGTTGCTGATGCATTTACTCCAAATGGTGATTATCTTAATGATGTATTTCATGCTTATCCTGTAGGGATAAAACAATTTGATTATTTAAGGATTTTTAACCGTTGGGGACAGCTTATGTTCTCAACAACAAATTCTGAGGAAGGATGGAATGGAAAGCATAATGGAAAAGAACAGGCTTCTGATACTTTTGTATGGATGGTAAGCGGTACAGATTATTTAGGAAAGAAAATATTAAAGAAAGGCACATTGATTTTGATGCGGTAACAGTTCTTTAATACATTCATTTTTTCTCATACTTCCAGTTTCTTGATTTCCCTTCTTTCAACCATTCTATCATTGTTTCAATACGTTTGTTGCGGGTAGGTTCAGTTTTTGCTTCGGTTATCCATTGCAGGTACTCTTTGCGGTGGCTTGGCGCGAAGGCATTAAAAACTTCCAGCGCTTTTTTATTTTTCTGCAAAGCTTTTTGCACATCCACAGGAACTTCAACAGGTGTTGCTGATGTTGTTTTAGCTTTAGGCGGAAGCTGAACCCCATCTTCATTTAACTTTGCCGCCTGCTTTATATAGGCTGTAAATATTTTATCCGGAGGAAGATCTTTAAGGGAAACAATTTTATTAAAATGCCCCATTGATGCTTTTTCACCCACATGCAGTATTTTCTCAGAGTCTTTCATAAGCGATGCTTTCCAGAAGCCGAATGCGCAATGCTGTTTAAAAGAAGCCATGCTGCATAATATAGCGCCACTATATTCAAAATGCGGAAAGCCCCATTTAATTGTTTCCTCAACAGCAGGGCAAGCCTTATGCACCATAGTTCTTATATGTTGCAGTATGGGTTGTGCAAATGGTTGCGCTTTGGCAATATATGCGTTAATACGTTTATCAGTCTTTGGCATACCATTAATTTGGTTTTAAAGATACTCTGATTAATGCCACGAATACACGAATATTTTCATTGCCAAAAATATGAAGTATGGAATGTACAACACGAACAATCCTTAAGTTTCCATACCATACAAATATTCCGTGTGCTATTCAGTTGTAAAATGAGATTTCAATGACTCATACAAAGCACAGAATTTTTCAAACTGCTTACTATAAATATTATGCCGCTCCATCACCGGCTCAAATATTTTATTGCCTGCATGTACTTTGTTGTGTGATATTTCTTTTATTAAGCCGGTGGCATACATCCCTAATTGAATAGCGCCTGTAGCTGATGCATCTGCAACATCTGATACTATAACTTTTTTATTAAAAATATCCGCTATCATCTGTACCCAAAAATCGGATTTTGTAAAACCGCCGCTTACGCAAATTGTATCGATATGTTTATTACTTTTTGCTACTTCACAAAACACATCGTATAAACCAAAACAGATGCCCTCAATTACCGCACGCAAAAAATGCGTTTTATTATGCAGGCTGTTTATCCCGAAAAACACGCCCCGCGCAGAGGCATTCCATATGGGCGCACGTTCGCCCTGCAGGTAAGGCAGAAATATCAATCCATCCGCACCTGCATTTACGGATGCGGCTTTTTCTACCAATGCTTCATAACTATCACCCTCAATATGCGCTGCAAAATTTTGCGCATACCACTGCAATGTATTTCCACCATTATTTACTGCGCCTCCTTTTACATACAAATTTTTTAATACCGGGTAGCAAAACAATGCAGGCTTTTCATTTAATACAGATTGAGAGCGTGTAATGCGAACCGCTCCGCTGGTACCTATCGTAAGTGTAGCTTCGTTTTCTTCAAATACACCACTGCCAATATTGGCTAAGCAACCATCACTTGAGCCCGCAATAAATGAAATAGGATTTTGCAAACCAAACAAGTCAGCATAGGTTTTAACTAAATCAGTTTCTATATGTGTAACCGGCACAATAGCAGAAAGCTTATTTTCCGTTATTCCGATCACATCCATTGCCTTTTTACTCCATTGCAGGTTGTGTACATCAAGCATGCCCGTTGCGCCGGCTATGGAATGGTCGATTATATATTTGCCAAACCATTTAAAAAAAAGATATTCCTTAATGGAAATAAATTTTTGCGCACGGTTGAATATCTCCGGCTTTTCCTGTTTCAGCCAAAGTATTTTACACAAAGGCAAAGAAGGATGAACAGGCACACCTGTATATTGATACAACTCTTTTTCATCTGCCTGTTCCTTAATTATTGTTGCCTGTTGCTCACTCCTCGTATCTCCCCATAAAATAGCATTCGTTAACAGTGCTCCATTTTCATCAACCGCAATAATGTTATGCATAGCCGAACTAAAACAAACGCCCTTAATTTCTGAAACAGGTAAAATGGAAAACGCTTTTTTCAGCAGGTTGTTAACAGAATGTAAAACGAGCGCAGGATCCTGCTCAATTTCTTTATCTGATACCTGTATTACCGGGCAGGCATAATTTTCATTCAGCAGGATCACGCCACTATCATCGCCTGCAACAAGTTTTATATTTGTTGTTCCAATATCAACGCCAATAATTATTGCCATCAATTATATTTTTTCAAATATAGAATATCATTATTTCTGATATCAGGTAAAATTTCAGGCGGATTGGTTTTCATTACCTGATAATGTACTACATTTAGGCACACTTTTAAAGAACGTTTAATTCTATTTCGACATGGGAGATTTCCAGATTAAAAAAAGCGCTAAAAAGTATGATGTAGTAATTGTTGGATCTGGTGCGGGTGGTGGTATGGCTGCCTATATTTTAGCAAAAGCAGGTGTAAAAGTTTGTTTGCTTGAGGCCGGTGTTTTGTTTGACCCTAAAAAAGATGTTACACAATTTAAGTGGCCGTTTGAATCTCCGCGTCGTGGTGCAAGTACCAATTTACGTCCGTTTGGTGATTTTGATGCCTGCTATGGCGGATGGGAAATTGACGGAGAGCCATATACAAAAGCCTCCGGCACACAATGGGATTGGTTTCGTGCACGTATGATGGGCGGTCGCACCAATCACTGGGGACGTATTTCCCTGCGCTTTGGACCAAAAGATTTTAAAAGAAAAAGTATTGACGGGCTTGGTGAAGATTGGCCTATCGGTTATGATGATATCAAACCATTTTACGACAGGGTTGATAAAATGATTGGTGTATTCGGCACTAACGAAGGGCTTGAAAATGACCCTGACGGATTTTTTCTTCCTCCTCCCAAACCGAGATTGCACGAACTTTTTATAAGAGATGCTGCAACAAAAGCGAATGTGCGTGTTATACCCGGTCGTCTTTCCATGCTTACCAAACCATTGCCTGATAATAAAGACAGAGGTAATTGCGTATTCTGCGGACAATGCGGAAGATCCTGCCAGTTCTATGCAGATTTTTCTTCCGGCTCAGTATTGGTAAATCCTGCTTTAGCCACAGGTAATATTGATGTTGTAGCAAATGCAATGGCGCGTGAAGTACTTACAGATGAAAATGGAAAAGCAACTGGCGTATCCTATGTAAGCAAAGAAGATATGAATGAATACCAGGTTGATGCAAGGGTTGTAATTCTTGCAGCAAGCGCCTGCGAATCATCACGCCTGATGCTTAATTCAAAATCAAAAGCGCATCCTAACGGAATTTCTAATTCCAGTGATGTGGTTGGTCGTTACCTGCACGATTCAACAGGCTCCGCGCTTGGTGGTTACCTGCCAAAACTTTTTGGAAGAAAAAGATATAATGAAGATGGCGTAGGTGGTATGCACGTGTATTCACCCTGGTGGGGCGATAATAAAAAGCTTGATTTTCCGCGCGGCTATCATATTGAATATTGGGGTGGCATGGGCATGCCGGCTTATGGTTTTGGCATGGGTATACAAAGCCAGAATGGCGACTACCCCGTAAACGGCAAAAAGAAAGAAGCAGGCGGCTATGGCGCTTCGCTTAAAGAAGACCAACGATTTTTTTATGGTGCAGGCGTAGGTATGGCAGGGCGTGGTGAAGCTGTACCTAAATTTGAAAACCGTTGCGAAATAGATCCGAATGTGGTTGATAAATACGGTATACCTGTTTTACGCTTTAATGTAAAATGGAGTGACTACGAGAAAAAACAGGCAAAGCACATGATTGAAACCTTTAAGGAGATCATGCATAATATGGGAGCTGTAATAACCTGGGGAGGTAATGTAGGACCTGAAAACGATTATGGTTTGGAAAGCCCGGGCAAAATCATTCACGAAGGCGGTACGGCAAGAATGGGCAGTGATCCTAAAACATCAGCATTAAATAAATGGAACCAGGCACACGAGTGCAAGAATTTATTTGTGGTTGACGGCGCTGCATTTACATCACAGGCTGATAAGAATATTACCTGGACAATTCTTGCATTATCCATGCGTGCTTCTGAATATATTATTGAAGAAATGAAAAAACAAAATCTCTGATCTCATTTCAAACAAAACAATATTGTTCGTTTTAAAAATATTTAAAAATGGATAGAAGAAAATATTTGAAGATTATAAGTGTAGGCTCACTATCGTCTTCCGTTTTATTAGATGCCTGTAAGCTTTCTGATAAAAAAACACCGGAAAGCAGCACAACTTCAACTACTCCGGCAGCCGGCTCTGTTGATGCCGCCGCCGGGCCTGCAAGACAGCCGGCAGAAATTCAGCAGTATAAAGAAGTTATTTCGCATACTTTTTTTACAGAACATGAAATGGCTACCATCGCTATTCTTTCAGATATCATTATTCCTAAAGATGAAGTAAGCGGCAGCGCCACAGACGCAAAAGTTCCTGACTTTATAGAGTTTATTGTAAAAGATATGCCCGATTACCAGGTTCCAATGCGCGGTGGTTTAAGATGGCTGGACAGGGAAAGCCAGTTGCGCTTTCAAAAAAACTTTAAAGATTGCGATAACACACAAAGAATACAGATAGTGGATGATATTGCATATCCCGGGAAAGCAAAGCCTTCCATGTCGCAGGGCGTAGCCTTTTTCAATACAATGAGAGACCTTGTATGTACGGGGTTTTATACTGCTGAAATAGGAATAAAAGATATTGGTTACGCCGGCAATCAACCCAATCAATGGAATGGTGTTCCTGATGATGTATTGAAGCAATATGGCATTGCTTATTCAGAAAAGGATTTAAAAGAATGCGTGTCTTTTTCTTAAACATTAACTAACTATATATTTATAGCGTAACTAAAATTTTTCTATGGCAAAACATCTGCTCCTGTTTATTTCAGTAATTGCTTTTTTTTCCTGCAGTAAAAAATACAATCCTGCCAGCACACCTTTTGCTATTTATCACCCCATCCTGGAAAGCGATGTTCGCAAAATTGAAAAGGGAATTACAACTTCTGACGATGTGGTGAAAATTTTTGGCGAACCCGTTAAAAACAGCATAAGCGACAGAGGCGACAGGTATGTATACGGCTACCTCGGTGATACTTTAACGGTTAATATTGACAGCAGTAAAACCGTTAGCAGTTTCTTATATCGCCCATCTATTTTTGAACCTGTTTCCGGGAATCCTGACAATACAAACAGATCAATTAAAGAAAGTAAAGTAAGGAAGATTGAAATTTACAATTCTTCCCGTAGCCAGTTGGAAGCATGGTTTAAACCGGCAAACAAAAAAGAAACCAACCAGCTTAGAAACCGCTATACTTTCGACAGGCGTAACGGCACACTGATAGTGTATACGCTCAATAACTATGATGACAGGGTATTAAGCTATACCTTTCAGCCAAAATAACGGTATGGCATAAACGCAGTTATATTATAATATTCATTTTTAAGTTTGATGAAGAAGATTATCCTGGTACACTTAGTCCTGCTTTTTGCAGGCAGTTTATTTGCCCAGCAAACGGGTAAAGTAATTGAGCAAAATACTATAGGAAGTAAAATTTTAGGCAGAAGTGTAAAATACAGTATATACTTTCCGCCGGATTACGATTTTTCACAAAGAGCTTATCCTGTGGTTTACCTGCTGCATGGTTATACTGATGATAATACGGGCTGGCTTCAGTTTGGCGAAATAAATCGCTATGCTGATAAAGCGATACTGGATGGAACCATTCCGCCGATGATTATCGTAATGCCAAATGGTGATTCAAGCTGGTATATCAATTCGTTTGATGGTAAGGAAAAGTACGAAGATTTTTTTGTGAAAGAATTTATTCCGGGTATAGAAAAACAATACCGGATTAAAAGTGAAAAGAGATACAGGGGCATTGCAGGTTTATCAATGGGCGGCTACGGCACCATGATATATGCATTGAAATATCCTGAACTGTTTGCAGCGGCTGCACCTTTAAGCGCAGGTATTTTTGGAGATGAAGAAATGACAATAATGCCTGAATCGCAATGGAACAACATCTTTGCGCCGTTATTTGGTAAAGACTTAAAAGGGAAAGACAGGCTGAATAAAGCCTGGTATGATAATTCTGTTTTAAGCATTGTTGAAAAGAAAAATGGCGCCGACCTGAATAAGGTTCGCTATTGGATTGATTGCGGTGATGATGATTTTTTGTTTAACGGAAATTCACTGTTGCATATAGCGCTAAGAAAAAAACTGGTTAAGCATGAATATCGTGTTCGTGATGGTGGGCATACGTGGGAGTACTGGCGCACAGGCATTACGGATGCCCTTAAATTTATAGGAGAAAGTTTTCATAAGTAATGATGAAACTGAAAATATCAGTGCTTCATAGCATAGTGATGTTATGCGTTTTACTGACATCGTTCTCCGCTAAAAATAATATTCAAAAAATTCAACTTGCAGGCTTTGCGCAAGGCACTACCTGGCATATTACTTATTATGCAGAAGATAGTACTATAACAAAGGTGCAGGTAGACAGTATACTCAGCCGGTTAGACAGTTCACTTTCCATTTACAAAAACTATTCACTCATCAGTCGTTTTAACCGGGCAAAAAAAGGCATAATGATAGATGAGTATTTTACAGCGGTAATAAATAAATCAATAGATGTTTGGAAAACCTCCGGCGGGTTATTTGATATAACGGTTATGCCCCTTGTGCAGGCATGGGGATTTGGCACAAAAGACGTTCAGCGATACCCGGATTCTGCAAAAATAAAATCTATATTGAAATGTATAGGTTCAGATAAAATAGCTATCAGGAATAATTATCTCTCCAAAAAAAAAATATGCATAACCGTTGATGTAAACGGTATAGCGCAGGGATATAGTGTAGATGTGATTGCAGGCTTTTTTGAACAACATGCTATTCATAATTACCTGGTAGAAATTGGCGGTGAGATACGTGTTAAAGGAAGAAAACTGCCGGAAAATGGAAAGATGAAAATTGGCATTGAAGCCCCCGGAGATTATGATGAAACTACCCCCTCCATACTGCAAAAAATTATTACGCTTGAAGATGGCGCTATTACTACATCAGGCAGCTACCGCAAATTTCATGAAAGCAATGGTAAAAAGTTCAGTCATACCATTAGCCCGAAAACGGGTTTCCCTATACAAAATGAATTGATCAGCGTAACTGTTTTTGCCAGTGATGCAATGACGGCCGATGCTTACGACAATGTATTATTAGCAATGGGGCTTACAAGGGCAATAGAATTTGTGGAAAAAAGAAATGATATGAGCGCGTATTTTATCTATAAAAAAGCCGATGGAACAATAGCAGATACTGCAAGCACGAAATTCAGGAAGCTGATTGGGGAATAAGCAGAGCCAGGGATTGCAGGTTGGAGGTTACAAGCAAATTCAACAATAGGGTTTTAGTTTAAATACCTGCAACGTGTAACTGTCTTACTACTTACCACTTACTTCTTACTACTCACTATTCTCTTTCCCCAACTATATCTCATTCCCGCAAATCCCCTCACACCCTGCAGCGGCGCATAATTATAGGATGGATCAAAGGTATACCTATAAGGATTATTAACAGGGTCGTTTACCATTTTATCAAAAGGGTCGAAAGGCCGCATGATCGGGTCTTTAGGAATAAAGTTGAACAGGTTCTTTACACCTGCATATGCTTCAAATCCACCCGCAATTTTTTTAGTGAGCTGCACATTGGCAATACAAAACCAGGGCGAATATTCAGGACGATAATCATTGGGCAATACCGGTAAACGCATCGGTCCATCCCACCTGCCGGTTATATCAAGTATAAATTGCAATGGGAATGTATAAGTAGCGGTTAAATTGCCTGACCATTCCGGTGCATGCAACTGTGTTGTTTTTTGCATTGCAGTGGCAGCATTATCTTTTACCTGGTATACTTTCATATAGGTAATACCTGCTAATATTTTAAGCGGGAATGAAAAATTTACATCAGCGTTTAAGGCAATTCCTTTTGAAATAGCATGCCCGTCCAGGTTATCGTAAATAATTTTATCGGGATCAGCATCAAAATCACCCACAATCTTATTAGTGAAATAAGAATAGAAGCCGGTTATATCCAACCCTATAAAAGCATCACGCATAGGGATTTTTAATGTATAATTCAGGTTAGTATTGTAAGACCTTTCCGGATTTAACGATTTGGCAATTACTACCTCACGTGCACCCGTAAGCGCAGCATGATCTTCTGTAAAAAGATTTACTACGCGGTAACCTGTTCCAAAACTTGCTCTTATGGTGTTGTTTTTAAACGGCGTCCATTTATAGGCAATTCTTGGCGAGTGTACATTACCGTGATGACGGTCATAATCATACCTGTAGCCCATTAATAATGTATGGCTTTTATCCAGCTTCCATTCATCCTGCACAAAAATGCCGGGCAGCGGAGTATGAGCAGGAGCGTTTTTCACGCCATCAGGAGATGCGGTGCCGGGTGTATTATCGTCATACAAAGTATACCTGTAAGAACCGCCCAATAAAAAATTATGTTGCTCACCAAACTGTTTATCCCAATACAACTGCGCAAACAAAACCTGTTGCTCAGCCATATATGGTGTTGTTCCATACCATGAATTTTGCTCATGCCTGTTAAACGAGAACTGCGCTACTATTTTTTCTTTTATTGGCAATTGATACATGCCAATCAATTCCCACCGTTTTGTATAAATGCTTTCTCCGTAAATACTATCGCTTCCACGAAAGGTTTTGTTCCATCGCATCTCTCCTCCCCACCTGTCTTCATATACATACCTTGCAGCTATGCTTGCCAGCCTGTTTTCTTTTCTTTCAATATTCCATTTATTGAAAACAGATACGCGGTTTTGTAGTGTTACATCTGTAAATCCGTCCTTATTATTATCAACCGGGTTATTATAATTAAAATAATTAATGCCCAGTAAACCGGTGGCTGGCCCTGTTTTAAATTTCACGGCGGCATCTACACTATATTCCTGCCATGAACTTGCAAATACATCTGCACTTACCAACGGCGCCTTTAATGGATTTTTTGTAATTACATTTATAATACCGCCCATTGCTTCGGAGCCATACAAAGAAGAGCCCGGGCCTTTCACTACTTCTATTCTTTCTACTATACTGTTAGGAATACCGCTGAGCCCATATACCGTTGACAATGCACTTACAATCGGCATACCGTCAATCAATATCATAGTATATGGCCCTTCCATGCCATTGATATGTATATCGCCGGTATTGCATATATTACAATTTAACTGTGGCTTTACGCCATTTACCATACTCATTGCTTCAAACAAGCCGGGCACAGGGTTTTTCTGGAATAGTTTCGGCGTAATAACTTCTACTGGCACCGGGCTTTCAGCTCTGCTTACTTCTTTCATCGTTCCTGTAACTACAATTTCAGAGAGATCATTATGCAGCGGTTGCAATTCAAGTGTAACGTAAATAATACTATCATTGGCAATATGTATTTGCCTGGATAAAGATATATACCCTGATGCTGAAACTTTTAGCAGATGCGCTCCGTGCTGCATGTTGCTAAATCTAAAAATACCTGTGCTATCGCTTACTATACCTCGCCCTGCAATTTGTACAGAAGCAAAAGGTACAGGCTTTCCGCCGGATACTATATTCCCGCTAAGTACAGGTTGCGTGTAGCCCATACCATGACTTAATAATAATAGAATTATGATTACAATACATTTCATAATATATTGGCAAAATTAATAAGTTAGATTAATCTAACAAATATATTTTTACAAGCTATTTCAATGCAGTTATTGAAAATCTCCGCCCTGATTCGTATCTCAAGTGTTACTTCTTTTAAGCCTGCATCATTCAGCCTCCTGCATTTTATCGAAATGAAGTTCATTTGTAGCTGCACAAAGATTTGAAAGATGAACGGAGCGTCGCAAGGAACGATCATCTGTGTTGATACAGATGGTCACATAAAAAATATTACTTAATTTTTGCCTGCATCTAATAACAATCTGTTTGTATATAAAAATTTAAAATCTGCTTTTATTTGAAATAACTAAAATCTTTTACCTTTAATAATGATCTCGCTTACAGAAGAAAACTACCTTAAAGTATTATACAGGCTATCCGAGGAAAAACCGGCGATTGCGGTTAAGGATATCGCGGAGGCGCTTAATATTAAAATGCCGACTGTAAACAGCATGATGAAAAAGCTCTCGGAGAAAAAGTTTATCCGGCACGAAAAATATAAAGCCATTGAGCTTACTGAAAAAGGCAGGAAGCAGGCGCTGCATATTTTACGCAAACACCGGCTTACAGAATTATTTTTATCGCAGGTGATGGGCATGGGCTGGGAAGAGGTGCATGATATTGCCGAACAAATTGAGCATATACAGTCAGAGCGATTTTTTAACCGCGTTGATGAAATGCTTGGCTACCCGCAGTTTGATCCGCATGGAGAACCGATTCCGGATGCAGCGGGAAAACTGCCTGTATATAAATCCTTTCCGCTATCAGAAGGACAAATTAATAAAACATATAAGCTTACAGGAGTAGCAAATCATGATGCGTCGTTTCTGCAATTCCTCGATTCGCTGGGGCTGGAACTTGGATCGGGTATTGAAGTAAAAGAAATACAGGAATTTGATAAATCGATGAGTGTAAAGCTTAATAACAAAACAAAAACCATCTTCAGCAGCACTGTTAGCCGCAACCTTTTGGTTATTTAAAAATTCTTAAATTGCATATTGTTGTAAAGGAGGATAGAGATATTGATCTGCTTCACGGTTGTTTGGTTACCTGCCATTTTCACTTCAATAATGCACCTCCTGCAGTTTTTTAATTAAAGAAGGAGTTCATATGTTAGGATACCATTTTTCACTATACGATCCCAATGAGGGAGGCAAAACAAAATTTGAGCAATTGCTCGATTTGTTTATGCAATTGCTTACATATACCAGCGGTGATGTAAGCGAGGCATTAAACTGGTTAACACAGTTAGATAAGCAATATGGGTTTACGAATGATGAATATGGTTTAGGCGATTTTATTGATGAATTGAAAGAAAAAGGATATATAGACGAGAATAAACAGAATGGTGAAATTCATATTACGCCTAAAACAGAAAAAGGTATTCGTAAAAGAAGCCTGGAAGAAATTTTTGGTAAGCTGAAAAAAACAAAACAGGGTGAGCATCGCACTTATAAGCCCGGGCAGGGAGATGAAATAAAACCGGAAACACGCCCATACCAGTTTGGTGATATGCTTGAGCAGATAGATTTTGTAAGCTCAATAAGAAATGCTCAAATCAATCACGGCGTGGATAGCTTGCATATGAATGAAGATGATCTTGAAATCAGGGAAACAGATTTTAAATCGCAAACATCAACGGTATTGATGATTGATATTTCTCATTCCATGATATTATACGGGGAAGACCGTATTACACCGGCAAAAAAAGTAGCGATGGCATTGAGCGAGCTCATCACTACAAAATATCCTAAAGACACGTTGGATATCGTTGTATTTGGTAATGATGCCTGGCCAATTGAAATAAAGGATATTGCTTACCTGCAGGTAGGGCCTTACCATACCAATACTGTAGCAGGTTTGGAGCTGGCAATGGATATTTTGCGGAGAAGAAAAAATCCGAACAAACAGATATTTATGATTACAGATGGTAAACCCACCTGTTTAAAAATAGGTAAGAAGTATTACAAAAACAGTTTTGGGCTTGATAGAAAAGTAGTCAACCGTTGCATTAATCTTGCGGCTCAGTGCAAGAAGCTGAAAATCCCTATTACCACCTTTATGATTGCTACTGATCCTTACCTGCAGAAATTTGTGCAGGAGTTTACAGAAACCAATCATGGCAAAGCATATTTTGCTTCGCTGGATGACCTGGGTTCTTTTATATTTAAGGATTTTGAAAGCGGTAAAAGGAAGACGGTTTATTAGGAGGTGTAGGGCGTAGGGTGGAACGCGTAGAGACAAGGCGTGCCTTGTCTCTACCCACAAAAAATAAATAAACAGTAAAGACAAGGCATGCCTTGTCTCTACTATTAAAACAGCAGTACAAAGAAAACAGCAATGAATATTAAAAATATAAACACGTTAGGCGAATTAAAAGCTTCAGGGTATAAGAGCAAAACGGTTAAAGAAGAAATAAGAAACAACCTGGTAAAAAAACTACAGCACGGTGAAACAACTTTTCCGGGAATTGTGGGTTATGAAGACAGTGTAATTCCTGATACGGAAAGGGCATTACTATCACGGCATAATATTTTGTTTCTCGGGTTACGCGGCCAGGCAAAAACGCGTATGGCACGACAGATGATTGATTTGCTGGAGGAATACATCCCTGTAATTGCAGGCAGCGAAATCAATGATAACCCTTTACACCCGCTGTCAAAATCATCTATCGACCTGATAGCTGAAAAGGGAGATAACACCCCGGTTGAATGGCTGCATCGCAGCGCACGCTATGGCGAAAAGCTGGCAACACCGGATGTAAGTGTTGCAGATTTGATTGGAGATATCGACCCGATTAAAGCGGCAAATCTCAAACTTAATTTTGCTGATGAAAGAGTGATTCACTATGGTATTATACCAAGAAGCAACCGTGGTATTTTTGTAATTAATGAGTTGCCCGATTTGCAGGCAAGAATACAGGTAGCGTTGTTTAATATTTTGCAGGAAGGCGATATACAGATACGTGGATTTAAATTACGTCTTGCATTGGATATATTATTTGTGTTTACTGCTAACCCTGAAGATTACACGAACAGGGGCTCAATAGTAACGCCGCTGAAAGACCGCATTGAGAGCCAGATATTAACACATTACCCAAAGAATATAGAGGATTCCCTTTCCATTACAGAACAGGAAGCCGATATTATTGAAGAGCAAACAGAAAAAGTAAAGATCAGCGACCTGGTAAAACGCATGATAGAACAGGTAGCTTTTGAAGCCAGGGCCAGTGAACTGGTTGACCAGAAAAGCGGCGTTTCCGCACGTTTACCGATAGCGGCTTTTGAAAATGCTGTGAGCGCCGCAGAAAGAAGAGCCATCATTAATAAAGAAAAAGAAACACAGGTTTGGATATCTGACCTTACGGGTATTATTCCTTCAGTAACGGGGAAAGTAGAGCTGGTATACGAAGGAGAACAGGAAGGGCCTTACCAGGTTGCGTTTAATTTGTTGAACAAGTCTATACGTACTTTGTTTATTCAATACTTTCCCAATCCCGATGCATTAAAGAAAAGAAAACCGCAAAAGAAGGAGGAAGAAAATAATAATCCATATCGTCCTATCATCAACTGGTTTGATAAAGGCAACTCATTAGACATTTTGTTTAATGTAAAAGACAAGGAAAAAGTACAACTGCTTTACCAGGTTGATGGCTTATATGCACTGGTTAAAAAAACTTTTCCGCATGCTAATGAAAAAGAAAATGCATTGCTGATGGAGTTGATATTGCATGGTTTGTCGTCTTATTCTTTAATCAGCAAAAAAGTACTGAATGGCAAAATAGAATTTAAAGACCTGATGGGCTCCATGCTGAATATGGGAAACATTGGAAGAGAAAGTTCGTCATTTGATGAGGAAGAGGGATTTGATCAGGAGGGGTATTGAGATAGCTTTCAGCATTCAGATATGACGCGTTATACTATACCCATTATAGTATATTTTACCTTGTATATCCATACCATGCTTATGCTCTGCATCTCTGGTTGAAGCATAGTATTTTTTTACAGCTCTGATAATTTCATCTTATTCATGGAAGAAGTATCAATCTGCCCAAATACAGAATTGCAAAAGCAAATTGCCAAAAATATTGACGTTATTAAATTTATGAAGTTTCGCATTTATATTCGCCGCTAAAGTTCAACAGCTTTGTGTTCGCCACGGCATTTGAAAAACGCTTAGCTCCTAACGGCTGCCGATGTAATATACAAAAGTTGAAAATATCTTTTATTGTATATCCGTATTCAGCCAGCCGGAAATATTGCAGGCCGTTATGCTACTTTTGTACTGATTGATTTTATCGTTTTAATTGTTGCACTCTTGGCTAAGATATCCTCTTCTATGTCAAAATCGTTTTGGATTCCAAGCCAGAATTTAGCACTATTGCCAAAATATTTGCTTAACCTGAGCGCTGTATCAGCAGTAATTCGCCTATTGTCTTTTATAATTTCTGAAATTCTTGTTTGCGGAATATTTATTTTCCAGCCTGTTAGCAGGAGGGATTTTTAAATCTGCCAAATTTGTTACATTTCACGACAGTGCCCCGCCACTTTTTGATTGACATGACACTATTTAAATAACTCATTTATCCCTCACACACCTAAACCCTAAATTATTGCTGCCGCTGCTTACTTCGCCTTTGCCGCGGCTGCCGGCTTTGTAGCGTACACAATATTCATCACTACATAAAAATGAACCGCCGCGCTGAACGCGTTTTACGGCGCCCGGTTCATCAGGGTCAAAACTATCTGAAGGACCTTTGGGATTATCTGAAGTACTTGTTTTGTAATAATCAGGACGATAAAAATCTGAACACCATTCCCATACGTTGCCATTCATATCATATAGTCCGTAATCATCAGGCGCAAATGTTTTTATAGGCGCAACACCTGCATAACCATCTTCTTTAGTATTGCCTTGGGGAAAATGCCCCTGGAAAATATTGGCAACCCATTTACCGCCGGGCTTTAATTCATTTCCCCAATAATAATCACTATTTTTTTTTCCGCCACGCGCTGCAAATTCCCATTCTGCTTCGGTTGGTAATCGCTTGCCTGCCCATGCAGCATAAGCTGCCGCATCTTCATAACATACATGCACTACCGGTTCGTTCACCCGGTTTTTAATGGAGCTGCCCGGGCCTTCCGGCTGCTGCCAATTGGCATAATGTATATAGCGCCACCATTGCAAAGGGTTTTCAAGACTAACCTGGTGAGCAGGAGGTGTAAATACCGCAGAGCCCGGCACCAGATTATCTGCCGGCACACCGGGAAAGTCTGCCGGGTTTAAAGGACGTTCAGCAACGGTTTTATAGCCTGTTGCTTTTACAAAAGCAGCAAACTGGGCGTTGGTTACTTCGTGCTCATCCATCCAAAAGCCATTCACGCTTACTTTATGTATGGGCTGCGCATCAGGAAAAGCATTGCTGCCCATTTCAAATTCACCGCCGGGTATCCAAACCATTTTTACGCTGTCTTTTCCACCGCCACTGGTTACAGGTTGGTTGTTTTGCATAACAGCAGCAAGGCGGGAGGGCGGCGCAACGCAGTCAGCCATGCTGTCTTTAACGTGATTGCCGTCAGCAATTTTTTTAAGTTGTTGCCTGCACGATAATAAAGCATATGCAGCTATAAATAATACCAGGTATATAAAAACGTTTCCTGCTTTCATTAATCTCAAATTTAATGTTACAACAATTTCAATGCCTCATCATCTTTGTATGCAATAATAAGTTTTTGCAGGGATGTTTTTAACCGGCTGATAAGCTTTGCATATTTTTTATCATTGTAAATATTATGCAGCTCATGCGGGTCTTTTTCCAGGTCAAACAATTCCCACGAATCTATACCACCATAAAAACGTATCAGCTTATATTTTTCCGTGCGTATACCAAAGTGCGGGTATACATGGTGTGGCTGCGGAAACTCATAATAATGATAATACATTTCTTTGCGCCATTGCGGCTGCGTGTTCTGCGCGGATAATAACGGTACAATAGAAACCCCTTGTATATCAGCCGGAACTTTTACGCCGGCAATATCAAGAATAGTGGGCGCCCAGTCAATGCCGAGCGTAAATTTATTAATAACGGTTCCGGGTTTAATTACGCCGGGGTAGCGCATTACAAAAGCGGTTCTCAATGATTCCTCATACATAAAACGTTTATCAAACCAGCCATGTTCGCCCATATAAAATCCCTGGTCAGAGGCGTATATGATAATGGTATTTTCAGCTAACCCGTTTTTATCAACATAGTCGAGTATGCGGCCGATATTCCTGTCTAATGAATGCGCGGTAGCGAGGTAATCTTTCAGGTAGCGCTGGTATTTCCATTCCACCAACGCTTTGCCGCTTAATTTTCTTTCATCAAATTCCTTACTTACTTTTCCTTCGTAATAATCATAATATGCTTTTCGCTGCTCAGGTGTAAAGCGTTTAAAGAGCCAGTCTTTTTCATAATCAATATGCACTTTCAGATCTTCTTTTAAGCGCATGGTTTTGTCAATCGTCATATCTTGTTTTTGCGCGGCAAGTCTTCCATCATAATCATCATAAAAAGTGAGTGGCAGCGGGAAATTAACACTATCATACATGCCTAAATCCTGTATATCAGGAAACCATTCCCTGTGTGTTGCTTTTTGCCCCACAACAAGAAAAAAAGGTTTTGTTTTATCCCTGTTGTTTAACCAGTTTACAGATAAATCTGTGGTGATATCCGTAACATATCCCTCGTAGCGGGTAGTATCCTTTTTTGCATTTACAAAATCAGGATTATAATAACTGCCCTGTCCCGGTAAAACATTGCAATAGTCTAATCCATTCGGGATGGCACCAAGATGCATTTTACCAATCCACGCGGTTTGATAACCGTTTTGCTGCAGCAGTTCAGGAAAAATTTGCTGGTTGATATTAAAACTTTTTTCATTGAGTTTATAGCCGTTAATATGGCTGTATTTGCCGGTAAGCAAACAAGCCCTGCTTGGCCCGCAAATGGAATTGGTGATAAAAGTGTTTTTGAATATTGCGCCGGAGTTAGCAATCCTGTCAATATTGGGCGTTTGCGCCAGCTTACTTCCATAAGCGCTTATAGTTTGATAAGCATGATCGTCAGAAAAAATAAAAATGATATTGGGCCTGGAAGATTTTTGTTGTGTTATCTGCGCCTGCAAGGCTGAATATATACCTGAAACAAACAGTAGCCCAATGAAAAAGCCGGATTTTATACTCATATCTTACGCTTAATAATGCAATTTATAAAAGATTAAACTACCAGGCTTTTTAAACCTGAATTTAAGCGGCAAATATATGATAGTTAGTCTACTTTTTAAGTAGACTAATGTATTTAACGCCACGAATGCACGAATTTATTCGATATTTTATTCGTGCATTTGGCAGTGTGTGTTTCAATCTTTTGATAGTTTAAGACTGTATGCAAGGTGCAGCATGCATTAACCTTTGCTCATCGGTAATCAAGCAGCCTCCTCCCGCCCGGGGCGGGAGGGGGCTGCGCCTTATACGGCGACATATTTAAAAATTGAAATGCCTCTTTTCGCATCAATTATGGAAACAGCGGAGTAATATTATCGTTGTTAATAAGCAGGTTTGCAATGGGAATGCTGAATACTACGGATGTGCCATTGATATTATTTACATGAATATTACCGCCGAGGTAATCCATTCTTTTTTTCATATTGCGCATGCCATTTCCTTTCAGGGACTCAAATGAAACTTCTTCAATTCCCTTACCATTGTCGGCTATAGTAATATCAAGCATATCAGAAATGTTGAAATCAACATTTACTACGGTAGGGGCGGCGTGTTTAATAGCATTGTGCAGTGATTCTTTTACCGCAAGAAAAATATGCCGCCTTGCATCGCTGGATATATGTACATTTTCTACCGGTTCTGTTACGGTAATATTGCAGTGAACGCCCACCTGCTGCATAAAGCTCATGGCATATTCCCTCAGGTATGATA
>JADLCD010000043.1 GCA_020847395.1 Chitinophagaceae bacterium | reverse complement strand
TTTTTCTTATCCCATGCCCTTAAATAATACTACAATGAGGAGAAAATAAAAAAAATAACTCCCATCGGGGAGTTATTCATTATCAATGAGTTAGTTTTCTTTTTCTTCTTAGCTTAACGACTATGGTGGAGACACCAGCCAGGGCGGCCCGCCGTGGGCGGTGTCTTCACCGTCCACACGAAGCCAGGCAATGCGACAATTTTAAATGCACCCTGCGCCAGCTTTCCACAAAGGCATTGTATGTTTATTTTACCTATGTTAATCCTTTATATGTAATAACATGGTTATTATATCCTGCATTGCATTATAAAATCATTAATTTTCCTTTTTCGTAAATCGTTTTCCCGATTAAGAAAACGATTTTTTTTGCCGGGGAATATTTTTGCCTTGTGAAAGGATTCCCTATTATAACTGCTACAATACTATCCCTGAACGTGCTGGTTAACAGCACTCTTGTTTTAGCCCAAACAGATACATCATCTGCTGCCACATTAAGTGAGGTAGTTATTACAGGTCAGTATACTCCGCAATCTGTAAAACAATCCGTATACCAGGTGAGGGTTATTTCCAAAGAACAAATACAAAGACAGGCGCCTGCTTCTTTACAAAATATATTGAATATCCAACTGAATATCCGCTTTTCGCAGGATGTTGCTACAGGTGGTGCAAATATCACCATGCTCGGGCTCTCTGGTCAGAATGTAAAAATATTAATAGATGGTGTGCCCGTAACCGGCCGCCAGGGCACTTCCAATGAAATTAATATAAACCAGTTGGAAATAAATTCCATTGAACGTATAGAAATTATTGAAGGACCTATGAGTGTTATGTATGGCGCTGACGCGCTGGCAGGCGTGATCAATATCATCACTAAAAAAAATGGCACATATAAACTGGGTATTAATGCCCGTATACTCGAAGAAACCGTTGGCAAGGAATACGGCATCCGTAAAGGAATTCACAATCAGTACATCGGTGTATCAGCAGCATATAAATCATGGTATTTTAATGGCGGTGTAGGCAGAAATTTATTTAACGGCTGGAAAGACAGCGCAACCGGCCGTGAATTACTATGGCATAAAAAAGACCAGATTACTGCTAATGCGATAGTGGGTTACAGGACTGATAAGCTGCATGTATATTACCGGTTAGACGGACTGGATGAAATTATTACCAATCCTGCTAACCCAACAGGCACGGAGCCCGCTATTGACCAGGAATATATTACCGACAGGTTGATGCATCAATTGCAGGCAACATATACCCGCAATAAAAAATTGTCGTTTAACGCGCTTACATCATATACTAATTTCAGCAGGCAGGTATACTCCACATTATACTATCCAAATGGAGATGTGAGGGTAGCTACAGCACAGGGTTTACATAGTCTTACAACTTTTAACGGCTATGTGGCAAGAGCTACTGCAGTATATAAACCATCTTCCGTTATAGCCATACAACCCGGTGTTGATATTAATATTGAAACAGGTGAAGGTGAAAGAATAAAACAAGGTTCGCATAACATTAATGACTACGCGTTTTTTGCAACGGCAGACATCACTCCACATTCCTTTATACAAATAAGGCCGGGTATAAGGTTTGAAAAGAATTCTGTGTACCAGGCGCCTCCTGCCATACCATCGCTTAATGTAAAACTGGCGGTTGCTCCTTCAACAGATATCAGGCTGGCTTATGCAAAAGGTTTTCGTGCCCCATCTTTAAGAGAGCTGTACTATGATTTTTTTGATGCAAGCCACCAGATTGAAGGCAACCCCGACCTGCAGGCTGAAAGATCAAACAGTTTTACCGGTTCGGTAAACTGGAAAAAGCAATTAAACAAAAACGCTATGCTATCCTTAATAATGAATGGGTTTTATAATGATGTAAATAATTTAATCGCCTATGCTGCCAAGGCAAATGCCCCCACTGTTACTTCATTTATCAATATCAGCAAATACAAAACAAGAGGCGGTGGATTTAATGGAAACCTCTCTTACAAAAATCTAACTGCTTCATTAGGCTTTGCATATACCGGCAGGTATAATGAGTATATGGAAGAAGATAAATCATTGCCTGAATTCAAATGGTCGCCGGAGGTTAATAGCTTTATCTCATATGCATTTTCTGCAATCGGGCTCGATCTTAATCTTTATTATAAGCTAACCGGCAAGTTGCCATACTACGAGTCGGTAACAACCAATAATCAAACAGCATACCGGCTGGTTCAAACAGCCGCTTACCACTGGGCAGACTTTACTGTAAACAAAAAAGTTGGTAAATACATAAAATTAAATGCAGGCGTTCGCAACCTGTTTAATGTAACAGCGGTAAATAGTACAGCAGTGGTGAGTGGCTCACATTCAAGTGCCGGTGCAAAAGCTATTGGCTATGGCCGCTCATTTTTTGCAGGATTGATATTTGACTGGCATACCAGGTAGGAAATTATTTTTTTAATTATAAATATATATTGATGATGAAACTGACACTTACGAAATCCTTATTACTATTTTCTCTATTATTTATGCTAACAACTTCATGCAGAAAAAAAGACGCGCCTTTACCTGATAATCTCGCACAGTTTGAAGCTACAGAGCAGGGAATGGATGCTGCAACAACTTCAGTTACCGTGAAAATAAAATTGTCGAGCGCTGCAAACAGGGATATTCCGGTAACTATTGCAATAACCAACTCAGGTGTTGAATATACAACCCATTATACTACCACACCCGCGGCCACATAAAACACTTTAGCCTTAACCATATTAAGTGGAAGCAGCGAAACAAGTTTTACTGTAAATAAAACAGCAGGTGCTTTGTTTTATGGCGATGAAAAAATTGATTTCAAAATTAATTCTACAGGCACTCCGGTAATTATTGGAACCAATGCGCAGCTTACATTAAGTTTTGCTGAATTGATTGCTACTGCATCTTCAGTTGTTGGCGATGGCGGTGGCGCCACATATGGCAACAAAATATTTTTTGACCTGAGTGCAAACACACAGGTGCCTGTGCAAAGAACAAAATGGGATTTTGGATTTTATACCGGCTCTGATGATTTCAGGGTAATACTCAATTCCTCAGTTGCCATGATGGCAAAGCAAATTGACAAAAATGATTTGAATGCAGTAACCGCGGCTGATACTACCGGGTTTTCAACAGATGTAATCTTTAACCAGAATGATCCCCAAACATCCGCGCTGGCCTATATTGACTATCCCAGTGGCGATCTTACCAAAACAGCCATAGCATCTGTTTCTGCAACAGCTACTGATAATAAAGTATATATCATTAATCGCGGTAAAGGTATTGGCTCACCTGCGCCTGACAGAGGCTGGAAAAAAATCCGCGTAATACGCAACGCTTCCGGAGGGTATACTTTGCAGCATGCAGACATTGCTGCTACAACATTTTCAACTGTAGATATAGCTAAGGATGATGCGTATTTTTTTAAATATGTTTCTATAGAAAATAGCGCGGTAGATGTTGAGCCTAAAAAGGATAAATGGGATATTGCCTGGACGTATTTTTCGAATGTAACAAACTTTGGTGCCGGCGAAGTTCCTTATCTCTTCCAGGATGTAATATTACAAAACAGGAATGTGGAAGCAGTAAAAGTGTTGACTTCTACAAAAACATATGAAGCTTTTGCCGAATCAGATATTGCATCATTAACATTCAGCACTACGCAATCTACTATTGGCTCTGACTGGCGTTCAGGGGGCGGACCAAATACTGCACCTGCAGTTCGTAGTGACAGATTTTATGTTATAAAAGACGGTGATAATAATTATTATAAAATCCGTTTTACAGCAATGACCAAAGAAGGCGAACGTGGTTACCCTGCATTTGAATATGCATTAGTAAAAAAGGGTAGTTAATTATTTCATTCATTTTATAAGCAGATACAATGAAAAATAGTATATTATTTGTAGCAGTGATGCTGGTTAGCAGTACTGCATTTAGCCAACAGCAGGAAGGAAAAAAGAATATTGAAAAACTGTGTGGTTGTTTTGAAGTGCAGTTTAAGTATGCCGAAACATTTTCGCCAGACGAAGATTATAAGTTTCATAACAGGGAAAACCTGGCTGCGGGAGCAGAACTGGTTGTGCCTATTGAAATGAGCGATAAAAAAATTTCATTACAACACCTGCTGGTTATTTCGGATACGCTGGTAGTAAAGCACTGGCGTGAAGACTGGACGTATGAAAACCCCCAGCTTTTTGTATATAAAGGAGGTTTAAAATGGGAAAAAACTGCCTTAAAGCCTGCAGATGTAAAAGGTAAATGGACGCAAACCGTTTGGGAAGTAAGTGAAGCGCCACGTTACCAGGGCGTAAGCGAATGGATTAAAACAGATAAAAAAATCATCTGGGAAAATACTACTGACGCGCCTTTGCCCCGCAGGGAATATTCTGTTCGCAATGATTATAATGTAATGCAAAGGGGAAACAGGATAATAATAAATGAAGAAGGATGGATACACGACCAGGATAATAAAAAAATTATCCGTGAAGGAGGCGCAGATAAATTATTAGTAGAAGAAAAAGGCATCAATAGCTACAAAAGAATTGATGATAAACAATGCGCTGCCGGTTTTGCATACTGGAAAAAGAATAAATTGTATTGGTCAAAAGTGAAAGCTGTATGGGATGACTATATGGCAAAGCACAGCAGCATTGCCATTAAAGACAAAGTAGATGGTAAATACCTGCATGATTATTTATTTGCCCAGGCAAAGGATTTTGCGGGTGGAAAAATAAAAGATGCTGATATAGATGCGAGCATTAGAACATCGGTTGAAAAATTTTTTACAGATACAAAGCAGCTGGCAACTACAAATTGACTTTTGTTGTAACAATGCCAACAGCATTGGCTCAGGCAAAAATAAAGAGAGGCGATCTTAAAGATTGCCTCTCTTTTTGAATATTCCCCCGTTTTTGAAATAAAGTATTATTTCTTTTTGAAAGTAAGAATTGTAGTTGCTTTTTCTTCTACCCGGAATTTAATACTCAAACCATTTTGGCTTATGGTTGAGTCTTTACCTGCATTTATATTGGCATAAATTAATAAGGTATCCGATTTGATAGTATACTTTGCTCCGCTTGCTGCTGAAGTTGTAATTTGTTGTCCGTCTATTTCCAATCCCTGGAATGCGGAACCATTCGGAAAGTATAATGAATCATTGCCTATTTTCTGATATGTTTTTGAGGCGCTGTATGCCGGAACATCTCCCTTAACTTGAAAATCCTGTTTATCCTGTGGAATACCCATAATATATGTAGTAAAATAAGCGGTATCTGAAATGCTATACGCAATATTACTTGAAGTAAATTTATCTGAAGTAAAAGAAATATTACCTTTATTATTAATTGAAGTTGTTTCGCAGGCGCTTACTATTTTTATATCAACCCCACTCTCCTTCCCAACTGCAGTTGAAGAAAAATTCGCATAGAAATTTAGAAAATTCCAGGTACCTTCTAAAGGCGCAGGAGTATTATTATTACCACCATTATTGCTAAAAGTATCTACCGACATTTCCTTTTGACAGGAAAAGAAAATCATAACAATAAAGGGCAGGGTGAAGATTTTTTTCATATAATAAATAAAACTGTTCAACAAATATACGGTTATGACATGAAGAGGGTTTGGCTATAAGCTATTGTTTTACAGAAAATAAAAGCCCTGTAAGCGATTGTTGGCTTACAGGGCTACATCTTAAAATTCAATGGCTTATAACTAGTCTTTGAGATTCAGATACTTTTTAACAGCATTATAGTCGTTCCAGTCAACAGCAGAAGCCTTACGGGCCGAGGTACCACCCGGAATAAGTATGTACCTGTACTGCCTGTATTTACTTCCATTCTGAGTTGCTGTACTAACATTGAGGTTTGAATAAATATCAATGGATCCGGCATAGAAGTTAGGCTCAATGGTTACACCATTATAAGGACTAAAATAAGGGAGTGGTGCTATATATGCATCATCTGCTGTTCCCAGGTTTATATATACCTTCATCTCTCCTGATGTTAAAATATCAGTAGTTAATTTAGGAGCATCAATAGTTGTATAAAAACCCACTGTATCAATAGTACTACCATCGTGAAGTGTATCTGCGGTAAAAGTAGCATCCAGCCAATCCGAATAAATAACATTAGCTGTTCCCACAGCACCTTGTGCTCCTGTTGCCCCGGTTGCTCCTGTAGCCCCTTGTTCACCCTGTGGCCCTTGTGGACCTTCCTTACCACAAGAAGAAAGCAGTATAGTTATTGCCAGCATAATTGTGGCTAACGATTGCAAAGTCAATTTTTTCATAAAGTGATTATTTTGGTTAAATATGCCTGAAGTTAATAAAATTAGCTATCCGAAAAACAGTAAGCCTGTAAATATTATATTGATAAAACTAAAATAATGACAGAAATGTAAAACATAACTACATGCTCAAAAAAAGGCACACTTTTGTTACCATGCACCAATCCACGACACCCATGTTTTAGCATCTTTTGCGCTAACCATATCATAGCTTTTATTGCCGGTTTGTACAAGATAATACCCTTCAGTAATAAATAACTGATCCCTGCTTAAAGCCGCAGGCCCTGTAGCAGGATAAGTACCATAATTGCCAAGTAATGTAAATACCGCACGCCCGTCGTTGGTAAACTGCGGCACACCAGGGGCTGCGCCATATTGTAATTCCAGTGCATCTCCGGCATCATTCACAAAAACAGGTGCAAATAAATCATTGCTACCTGCATCATAACCTGGCCAATAGATAAGATAATAATATTTAGAAAGGCTGTTAATATTAAACGCATCATCTACGCCATTAGCATGAAAGCCACTCCTTGAATACCAATAACCGTCCTGGTTTATTGCTTCCTGCCACCATCTTTGCGGTGCGGCTACATCTGTTTTGAGTGGCTCAATTGCCCCTTTTACAGTTCCTACACTATTACCAGATTTCACCTGCAGGGTTTGCGTTGTACCATTCCACGAAATATTATTAAACCCATTAATGGTTTGAGATCCGTTAACCAGGGGGTTATCCAATACTACTCCCGAAGCATCAAAATAAAAAGTTGTGGCAAACTGCTTTAAGGTTGTTCCGGAAAGCCATTGAAAAACAATTACTCTTGTTATCGGGTCAACTGAAATTTCATATTCTGTTCCTCCAATAGTAAGTCTTTTAAAATAATTAAGAATAGCATTGATATTTAAAAAAGAGATTGTACCTGCCCAGTTGCCGTTTTGCCAGGCGTCAAGATCTTCCTGCGTGGCTTTTTCCAACTTTAATTTTGTATTATTTATTTTTCCGGTTAAAACAATACTGTCTGCATATACACTGTCAAAAGCAAATTCAAAATCAGAAGATAGCCCTACTCCGTCAATCCCTCCATTTACATTACCATCCGGATCAGCTAATAAGTGCAGGTACGAATAGGTATCGAATATAAGTGAAGGTTGTTGAAGCGCTTTTAACCTGTAACTGCTTTCTTTTTTATACTTTGCTGTGGTGGTGTCAAAATCAGCATACATAAAAACCCTGTTTTCAGCATTAAACTGAAAATAAAAATGATATATGCCGCCAAGCTCCGGCGTTATTGTTGCCTTCCAACCTGTTGGGGAGCTAACCAAAGCAGCCTGATAATCGGCAAGCGTTTTATTAATACGTTCGTCGGGCGACTCGTTAAAAACCTTATCATCTTTTTTACAAGCCGCAACAAAAAGCATTATTGTCAATACAAGATATACCCCGCTGCTTATTCTATTATTTTTCATAAACGCACTAAAATAAATTTACTAATAAAGTTCCTTTACTATTGCCTGCCTTGTTCTGCTTTGCAAACTGTAAAAATCAATATTCCAGGCCTGCTTAAAATAATTAACCACCAATGATTCTTTCAATCGCAATTTTGCCTTTGCTTCATCTGCCGTAGTTCCTCTTACGCTGGTTTCGGAAATACTATTTACAAGGGCATTAAACCCTGCCCGCCCTTCAATAAGCATCACAGATACCATTTCAGCCCAGTCTTCTGCAGGTTTGCTTAATGCATATGCAGTAATGAAACCATCCTTATGCGCTTCTGCATCAAATGTATTTATCCAGTCGCTTGTATAAAAGCCTGCACAAACAGCATCAAATTCAACAGGTCGCCGTATGGTTTGATCAAGTATATGTGTAAACTCATGTTCTATTACATGAAACATTTGTTTGGCTATTGCGCTGTCAGACGCTTTATAGCCTGCCATTGATTTATTTTTAAATTCATTTAATTGATAGATTACTACTTTTCGTCCGCCTTCAGCAGTTCCCAATGTTATACTGCCATCAAGATTCCAACTGGCGCTGCCGGCAAGTACAAAAAACTTCGGGCAATATTTCTTAAAAAACAAATCCCCTCCTTCAGCCACATACGTATCTATCCAAACTTTTTTTATTGTTCGCATTACCGGAACTATTTTTTCTTCGTCAGGCGGAACTATTGTTTTATCGTAAGCCAGTTCTGATTGATCCCATTTATATTTTGTAGCGATATTATATGGAACCGTTAGTGAATCATACAACCATGTATCTATTGCCGTTGTTGTCCACGTATCACCGCCAAGTCCGGAAATATCATCAACAGTAAGCGGGTCTTCTTTTCTGCATGAAGTGAATAGTAATGCAGGCAATATAAATGCCATTAAAAAACTCCTGTATGAATATTTTATGTTTTTCATTTATTCAATACTTTTTAACGTGGGTTTTGATCAATACCTGATTGTTTTGCCGTAGCCGGAATTTGAAACAACCGGCGCGGATCATCAGGTGCTAATGTATACACAGTTCCATCAAGCGTTGTATGTGTTACTGCTATTTTATACCGGAGTATATCAAACCATCTTAACCCCTCATGCACAAACTCACTTTGCCTGTAAGAAAGAATGGTGTTCAAAAGATTATTTTGCGTATTGGAAGATCCCCAATATGTATTCATTTTGGCAGTTGTAAAATTATGCGTGGCACTGTTGTATCCGCTTATACGTGTGCTGAGGTATGCATTCAATAAAGTAATGGCACTGTTGGTTTGCCCGGTATAGGCATAAGCTTCTGCAAGATTAAAGAGCACTTCTTCAACAGTAAATAACGGTACCATCACATATCCATCTCCTATCTCTGCATTTACAGATACTTTTACAAAGTATTCATATATTTTAGGTACCATTGGATGCCCTTCTACATAATATCCTGTTGCAAAAGCCCAGTTACCGCCAACTACGGGTACTGTGCGTAATATTCTGTCTCTTACGGCTGTTGTCATTGCATATCGTGCAAAGCTGTTTATTCTCCACCAGTAAGATCTTGTTTCCACAAGCAGCAAATTGGCGTTTTCAGTAGCTTTTGCATATCGTGGAGCAATATCATTCAGCCCTATTGATGTATATTCTGTATTCCAGGGGCGCAGGTTAGGTTTGAAATTATTATTAGGTACAGAAAGATTAGCATACTGAATTACTTTTTCATAATCTTTTTTATACAAATAAAATCTTGCTGCAAAAGCATAAGCTGCTGTTTTGGTAAAATGGTATTTAGGTACTTTATAAAGATTATCATCTATAAATCCTATGCCTTCCAGCAAATCTTTTTCAACCATGTCATATACTGCGGCTACCGTGCCGCGTGAATATTGTTTTATGAAATTTTTCTCAGGCTCGGTAACATACGGAATTCCCGGATCGGAGCCTGCAGTGGAGGGATCATAAAATTTAGAAAAAATATTTACCAGCATAAAATGCGCATACGCCCTTGCCACCAAAGCTTCTCCTTTTTGTGCACGATATGTGTCAGGATTTTCAGCTTCCTGTATTGCTTCAAGCGCCTGGTTGGCCGCAGCAATAGCTTTGTAGCAGGCAAACCAATACCATTCAGGCGTATCCTCATCTATCGACCTTGTATCATTAAAGAAATAGGCATCGGCATTGGTTGTAATAAGTGTTGCAGAACCGGCATCACCAGATCCGTTATCACCAACATCATCAGTTGAAGTTTCTGTAAAAGGAACATAGTTAGCCTGCGGATAAGCCGTGCCTAAAAGCTGCTCCACTTTTTCAGATGTATTTAGATTGGTACGGTTATCAGGAGCTTTTTCAAGATATTTATTGCACGACATTAAAAATAAGCCGGCAGTAATTGTGATGCCTTTTATTAAGTATATGGTTTTGTTTTTCCTCATTGTTTCCAGATTAATGTTATAGCCGTTATAAACCAATTTTTAATGAAAGCGTTGCCTGCTTTTGTATTGGCTGGGCAACTCCGCCTGAGTTAAAAAATTCAGGATCCTGTCCTTTAAGTTTTTTATCAGCATATATCAACCAAAAATTTTGAATAGCCGCTGTAACGGAAAGCGTTTTAAAAACAGCAAGTTTATCAAGTATGCTATTATCGAACTGGTAGGTTAGTGAAACTGTTTTTAATCTAACAAAACTGCCGTCAGCCACTCTTATATTTGAATAGTTATAATTATTGTAAGGATAAGCGCCCGAGGCGTTAGTGATATAATTATAATAACCTTCTAAAATTGAAGGCACATTTGTGTGAGCTTCATCACCGGGTATTTCCCACCTGTCTAAAAACTCTTTGGGCATAGCGTCAAGATCTACATACACGCTGCGGAATGCCGGGTACAGGCGTATTTTGTTGCCCGCCTGGTAAGTAATAAATATATTCAGTGATAAATTTTTATAATTAAATGTATTTGAAAAACCTCCGTTAATAGTAGGATCAACCGGACCTTCGTATACAAGATGCCCTACCCTGTCATCCTGCATATAAACAGCCTGGTTGGTTTTACCGCTTTCGTCAATAAATGTGGGAATACCTGTGGTATGATCCAATCCCTGAAATTTTATAGAGAACAGGCTGTTTACCGGGTATCCTTCCCTGTTTCCGCCTTCTGCTTTTACAAGGTCAAATATTAATGGAATGTTTTGGGCATTTGTAATTTCAGTTTTATTATAACCAAATGTGAGTGTTGTTTTCCATCCAATATTTTTTTGCCTGATAATCTGACCATTAACCAGGAACTCAATACCACGCGATTTCATATCTGCATAGTTGGCTACTTTATAAGGCTCACCACCAATACCGGAAGTTTTAATGCGGCTTATTAAATCAAAACTTCTTCTTGAATAAACGTCTATACTTGCACTCAGCCTGTTTCCAAATAAACCTATATCAGCGCCTATATTAGCCTGGTAGTTTTTTTCCCAGGTTAAATCATTGTTCTGAATATTTATGAGGCTAAGCACAGATTCTCTTTCATCAGTGTATGTACGATTTGTGGTCATACTTTTTAAAACAATACCCGAGTTAGTAGCCGGTCCAAGGCTGGCAGTAATACCATAACTTGCCCTTAGTTTCAGGTAATCAATTGCAGTAATGTTTTCCATAAAATTTTCTCTTTCCACATTCCATGATCCGCCAAAGCTCCATGTGGGCAACCAGCGCGCCTGCGGAGAAGCACCAAGCATGTTGGAACCATCATACCTTACAGTTCCGTAGAGGTTATATTTCCTGTCGAACGTATACTGGGCATTGAAATAAAAAGCAGCAAACCGGTCGTAGTATTTTGTCATTTCATAATACGGAAAATTAGCTTCAATGGTTTGTTTTAATATGCGGTAGTCAACAAAGGGCACACCGCCATTTTCATACTGGTAACCATAACCCGTATTGCTGAAGTTTTGACGGTCGGCATATTTTACCTGCTGCCCTAATAACAGGTTTAAATCATGTTTATCATTAAAAGTATTGGTATAACTCAGGCTGTTTCTTACATCAAAATTCAGCAACTGATCTTCTGTACGATTATAAAAACCGCCATAGGGCAATACCACAACTTTGGGGTCATCAGGATGATCAGGATCTGTATATAAAAACTTATTGTTTTCATTTACCGTTGCATTATCGTTTGCACGATAAGCATTCGCCATGTTGGAATTTTCGGTAATCTGGTGTTCTCTTGAAGATTTTACATAACGGAGCGCGCCTATAAATTCATATTTGAGGTGAGGTGTAATCTTATAACCCAGTTCTCCCTGGAGCTTCAGGTCTATTACACTTAAATCAATAAAATTATTTTTAAGCTCATTAATGATATTGAACGGTGCAAAATTCCTTCTGAAATATTCAAGGTTACCATCTTCGTCATATGCCGTAAGCGCCCTGTTGGTATTAAGCGCATAGCTGAAGGGATTGATATCAAAATCACGATCAAACTGCCCGGAAACAGGGTTACTTGTTCTGTTAAGCGTACCCGGTGCTCTTTGCTGACGAACAGAACCCGTGGTTAAAAATCCGGCGGATAATTTGTCGTTGAATGTATAGTTATTTCTAAAGTTGAGTGTATAGCGTTTAACGTTATCAGCTATCGTCCATCCATTATCATTATAAAAACTTGTTGAAAAAAAAGATTGAGATTTATCGGTTCCCGTAGATATGCTTAAAGAATGTTCTTGAGTAAAAGAGTTTTTGAAAAGAATATCAAACCAGTCTGTATTAGCAGTTGCATAACGCATTAAAAAGTCGTGTTTTGCCTCAGTAGTGTTTTCAAGGGGGAAATTGCCATTGGCATCAGCATTAAGGCTATTATACATTTGCCCGTATACGCCGTAGTTTGCGCGGCTTAATATATCAGAATTTAAAAAACCTTTTCTTTCCAATTCTCCCAACACAGACATTTGCTGGGCCGAATTCATGATATTGTAATCAGCATACGTTGGTTTAAGCTGGCTGCTGAAATTGCCGGTATACGCCACTACCGGCTTACCTGATTTTCCTTTTTTTGTGGTAATAACCACCACCCCATTCATTGCCCTGGCGCCATATAATGCAGTAGCGGCAGCGTCTTTAAGTATATCAAATGTTTCAATATCATTTACATTTATTCCGGCAACAGAGGAGCCAAGCAAGGTGGTAGGATCTCCGCTTGAAAGCTGATCATTCGATATGTTCACAATATCTTCCAGCACTACTCCGTCAACAACCCATAGCGGTTTATTTTCTCCATTAATGGATGTTGCTCCCCTAACTCTTATTTTTGGTGCAGCGCCAAAAGTACCTGATACATTCTGAACAGACACACCTGCAGCACGTCCTTCAAGCATACGGCTTACATCTGCCACGCCATTCATTTTAATATCATCTGCTTTTAAAGAGGTAGCGGCTCCGGTAAATTTCTTTTTATCTACATTCTGAAAACCGGTTACTACCACTTCAGATAATGCAGCATCTGTTTTAGCCAATGCAACTTCAATAAATTTTTCTCCCCTGAAAACAATGGTTTTTGGGGCTCTGCCAATAAAGGTAAAAGTCAATTGATCGCCAACCCGGGCACCTATTGTAAATTCACCTGCACTGTTTGTTGTTGTTCCTTTACGGGTTCTTGCATTTTCTACGGAAACACCGCTGAGCGCAATATGCTCATCTGCATCACTTACTTTACCTTTTACGGATATAGTGTCCTGGTAGTAATTATCAGGGGAAAGATTTGTATACTTTGCCGGTTCAGACAGAGCGGTAGCAGACATAAATACCAAAGCAGTAAGCAGCAATAAACCCGGCAAATGAAAAAAACAGGTAGGAGTTTTTTTACAATTCCTCATATCAGTTATTTAAATATTCTTTTAACAGGACAACGATTTTAACCAAAATGTTGTTGAAAACAGCAACTTTTTTTAGAATAATACGAAGTTAAGGGTAAGAAGGTTTACAAAAATTTTCCAAGCCGTTGAACTGTATTATCTTTGCACGGCCTGAAAAAAAATATTAGTATGAAATAACCCTGAAGTAACCGGGGCATACTTCAAATTCCGCAGGACTGTTTAAACATTAAAACAAAAAAACATACAGATGAAAAAATACAGGGCCGGGGTTTTATACGGCGAAGAACTGGAAGCGCTTTACAATGATGCACTTAAAAACCAGTTTGCCTTACCGGCAGTAAATACGATCGGAACCGATACGATTAACGCGGTTCTTGAAACGGCTGCAAAAGTTAATTCTCCCGTGATCATACAATTTTCTAATGGCGGTGCGCAATTCATAGCGGGTAAAGGAATGCCTAATGATAACCTGCAGGCAAACATATCCGGTGGTGTTTCCGGCGCATTGCATATTCATAACGTGGCTAAATATTATGGTGTGCCTGTGGTATTGCATACTGACCATGCTGCCAAAAAATGGCTTCCCTGGGTGAGTGGGCTGCTGGATGCAGGTGAACAATACTACAAAGAAAAAGGACAACCTTTGTTCAGCTCTCATATGCTGGATTTAAGCGAAGAGCCTATTGAAGAGAATATTGAAACATCTGTAAAATTCTTTAAGAGAATGCAGCCGCTCGGAATGAGTATTGAAATAGAGCTTGGCGTAACAGGTGGTGAAGAAGATGGCGTTGACAACAGCGACGTGGAAAACGATAAACTATATACGCAGCCCCAGCATGTGGCATATGCTTACAAAGAACTTGGCAAAATAGGTAAATTATTTACTATTGCCGCTGCTTTTGGTAATGTGCACGGTGTTTACAAGCCGGGTAATGTGGAATTGCGCCCGGTTATTTTGCACAACAGCCAGGTATATATTCAAAATGAATTTAAAACTGCTGAGAAGCCTGTTTACTTTGTATTTCATGGAGGAAGCGGCTCACCACAGCACCAGATACGCGAAGCAATTGGCTATGGCGCAATAAAAATGAATATTGATACTGATATGCAATGGGCATTTTGGGAAGGCGTTCTTCAATACTATAAAAAGAATGAAGGCTACCTGCAGGGTCAATTAGGAAATCCTGAGGGAGAAGACAAACCCAATAAAAAATATTATGACCCGCGTGTTTGGTTACGCAAAGGTGAAGAAACATTTGTGAAACGCCTTGAAGTAGCTTTTGAAGATTTGAATTGTATTAACAGGAATGCATAGAAATACTTGCTTAAATATTTTTTCAGAGCTGCTTTTAAGCAGCTCTTTTATTTTACAGGAAACATTTTTTACTTCAAACTTTTAGCTACCGGCGCAGGTAGAAAAGCTTTTGCGTTTCCGCCATTCCGTATCACATCTCTAACCAGTGTAGAAGCTACAGAAGTATATTGGGGAAGGCAGGTGAGGAAGATGGTTTCAATATCAGCAGCAAGGCTCCTGTTCATATCCGCGATAGCTTTTTCGTATTCAAAATCGTTTACGTAGCGAATACCTCTTAAAATAAAGTTGGCATTATATCTTTTGCAACAGTCAATGGTCAGTCCTTCATACACTACAGCCTGAACTTTTTTTTCATTTTTAAAAATCTCATTAATCCATTTCAAGCGTTGCTCTTCAGAAAACATCGCTGTTTTATTGGCATTTCTGCCGATGCCTATAATAAGCTTATCAAATAAACTAAGAGAACGGTTAATAATATCAAGATGACCAATGGTTATAGGATCAAAAGTGCCGGGAAAAAGCGCAATGCGTTTCATGAGATTTGAAATTAGAAATTTGAAATTAGAGATTTGAGACGCTGTTGCAGGTTACACACTGCTTACTTCCTGCCATTTTCACTACTTACTACTTACCCCTTACTACTTACTACTGTTCTCCCTTCCCCCTCCTGCCAGTAAATACAATACCGCCATTCGGGTAGCTACTCCATTTTCTACCTGCTGTAAGATAATAGATTGTTTTGAATCCGCAACATCGCTATCCAATTCTACCCCACGGTTAATGGGTCCCGGGTGCATAATAACAACTTCTTTATCCAGGCTATCCAGCATTTTTTTATTGATGCCGTAAGCAAGGTTGTATTCTCTTAAAGAAGAAAAAAGCACATGGTTTTGTCTGTCCATTTGAATTCGCAACACATTCGCCACATCGCACCATTCCAGTGCTTTCTTTACATTGTATTCAACCCTTATATCAAATGCTTTTTGCATATAGGGTGAAATTAATGTGGGCGGACCGGCAACCATTACCTCAGCGCCCATTTTTTTGAGCAGGTAAATATTGCTGAGCGCTACTCTTGAATGCATGATATCGCCGATAATAGCAACTTTAAGGCCTTCCAGTTTTCCTTTTTTTTCACGCATAGAAAAAGCATCCAGCAATGCCTGGGTAGGGTGCTCATTTATACCATCTCCGGCATTTACGATTGCAGCGGGAATATGTTTTGCCAGGAAATGAGGCGCTCCGCTGGCGCTATGCCGCATCACCACCATATCCACCTTCATGGAAAGAATGTTATTCACTGTATCCAGCAAAGTTTCTCCTTTGGAAACAGAGGAACCACTTGCCGTAAAGTTGATGGTATCGGCACTGAGTCTTTTTTCAGCCAGCTCAAAAGAAATACGCGTTCGGGTTGAACTTTCGTAAAAGAGATTGACGATGGTAACATCCCGCAGCGTGGGCACTTTTTTTATAGGGCGCTGTAAAACTTCCTTAAACTGGGCTGCGGTATCTAAAATGAGTTGAATATCCTGTGGCTGGAGGTCTCTAATGCCTAACAGATGTTTAGTACTCAGTTGCATTAGGGTGCGAAATTAGCTGTTAGGAATTAAAGTTCAAAAAGAGAATAATACTTGAATTTAAAATATTTTTTTATACCTTTGCAGCCCCAAATCAGGAATACAATATGGTTTGGTATTGCCCCAAAGGCCCCATAAGTGTTTCGTCTGTTCGAAGCCGCCCCTCGGGTATAACAAATAATAATTTAAACAATGCCAAAGGTTAAAACCAATTCAAGTGCAAAGAAAAGGTTTAAAGTGACCGCAACAGGCAAGATTACCCACCAAAAATCTTTCCGTCGTCACCTGTTGACAAAAAAATCTAAAAAACGTAAACGCGCTATGAATGTGGATGGTGAAGTAAACAAAGCCAACCTCCATTTCGTAAAACGTTTATTGCGTTTAAAGTAAGCCTCCGCTTTTAAAAGCAAATTACAAAACAGTTGATGTACGTTAAGGCGTACTCACGTAAAACTTATAATCATGCCTCGTTCAGTAAACGCCGTAGCTTCTAAAGCTCGCAGAAAAAGAATATTAAAAGCCGCTAAGGGCTATTATGGCAAACGTAAAAATGTATTAACTGTTGCCAAAAACGTAGTAGAAAAAGGTTTAACATACAAATATGTTGGGCGTAAATTAAAGAAAAGAGAATACCGTGCTTTATGGATTGCCCGTATTAACGCCGCAGTTCGCGAAGAAGGTTTAACCTACTCTGAGTTCATTCATAAATTGAATGTGAAAGGTGTTGGCCTGGATCGCAAAGTATTGGCTGACCTTGCCATGAATGAACCCGAAAGCTTCAAAAAGCTGGTTGCATCCGTTAAATAAACCATACAAAGGCTGGGTTAATTGAATATTTTCGCCAGATAACAGATAACATTAAGCCGGTAGTGAAAAATCACGACCGGTTTTTTTATTGCATATATATCAAAAAACTACATTTGCAAATCATTTTGCTCACCCATTAACAGGCATCATTTAAACATGAATAAATCATATACCGATCTTGTCAAACAAACCTTTTATTTTCCGCAGGAAGGCTTTGATGTGCAGGATGGTTATCTGCGGTTTAACGGACTTGATCTGAAAGCGCTTATTGATAAATATGGAACGCCACTTAAGCTTACCTATCTGCCAAAAATCGGTATGCAGATAAACAAGGCGAAACAAATGTTTAAAGAAGCCTTTAAAAAACACCGCTATGAAGGGAAATATTTTTATTGCTATTGCACTAAAAGCTCTCATTTTTCATTTGTGGTAGAAGAAGCGCTTAAGCATGAAATTAATTTAGAAACATCTTATGCTTATGATATTGATATCATCAATCGCTTATATGAGCGGAGAAAAATAACCAAGGATATACATATTATATGCAACGGGTTTAAGCAAAAAAATTATACCTCGCGTATTGCCCGCCTGCTGAATACCGGGTTCAAAAATGTTATCCCCATTCTTGATAATAAAGACGAACTGGAAGCTTATCGCAAGTCTGTAAAAGTTCCTTTTAAACTGGGTATACGCGTAGCCGCGGAAGAAGAACCTACTTTTCCATTTTATACCTCACGGTTAGGCATACGCGCAAGAGATATACTGGAATATTATGTAGATAAGATTGAGGGCAATGAAGATAAGTTCCAGCTAAAAATGCTGCATATCTTTTTAAATAAAGGTATTAAGGATGATATATATTACTGGAGTGAATTGAACAAAATCATTCACCTGTATTGCCAGTTAAAAAAAATCTGTCCTGAACTTGATTCCATTAATATCGGCGGCGGGTTCCCTATTAAACATTCGCTCGGCTTTGAATATGATTACCAATTCATGATCAATGAAATTGTGAGAAATATTAAAAGCGCCTGTAAAAAAGCCAAAGTGCCAATGCCAAATATCTATACGGAGTTTGGCAGCTTTACAGTAGGCGAAAGTATGGCTCATATATACAGCGTGGTTGGACAAAAAGTGCAGAACGACCGGGAGACATGGTATATGATTGATTCATCTTTTATTACTACCCTGCCTGATACATGGGGAATTGGGGAGCGGTTTTTATTACTGCCCATCAATAAATGGGACCAGGAATACCAACGTGTAGTATTAGGCGGAATGACCTGCGACAGCCACGACTATTATGATTCTGAAGAACATATTAATGAAGTATTTCTTCCTAAAATAACCAACGGCGAACCACTTATTCTTGGCTTTTTCCATACCGGCGCTTACCAGGATCAAATCAGCGGCTACGGAGGAATTAAACACTGCCTTATACCATCGCCCAAGCATGTGATTGTTGAGTATGATAAGAACGGGAAACTGGTGGACTGGCTATATGCAAAGGAGCAATCTGCACAGAGTATGCTGAAGATCCTGGGATATATAAAATAGCACAGGCGTCAGCTTTTATAAGGCTACACTCTAATAAATATTACTTCATATTTTGAATAGCCGTTTATGTAACGGCTATTTTATGGCATTTTTCTATCAATATGCCAAAGCGTTAATATTGATAATACATTACGCTTTTACAAGTTATAAACCACTTTTTAAAATAAAACTAAAAAAATAGTTGTACAACTAAAATATTAGTTTTACTTTTGAGTTTAAGAATATAATATGAAGAGTTTAACCAAAGCAGAAGAACAAATTATGCAAACTTTATGGAAGCTTGATAAAGCCTTCCTGCGAGAATTAGTAGACGCTCAACCCAACCCAAAGCCTCATCAAAATACCGTAGCTACTATTTTAAAAATTTTGATTGAAAAAGAATTTGTAGGTGTAGAAGTATTTGGACGCATGCACCGGTATTATCCTTTAATAAATAAAGATGCTTACTCCAAAGCCACGATGAAGAATATGGTAAAAAGCTATTTTGAAGGCTCTTTCAGCAATGCTGTTTCTTTTATGGTAAAGGAAAATAACCTGAGTGTGGAAGACCTTGAACTGCTGCTGAAAGAACTTAAAAAACAAGGAAAATAAAACATTTACTTAAAACCCAAACGGTGTACCATGCTTGCAGTTGCATATTATTTGCTGAAAGTTATCATATGCTCCGGTATTTTATACGGGTATTACCGGCTGGCTTTACACAATAAACTATTTCACCGCTGGAACAGGTTTTATCTTTTATGCGCGGTATTAATAAGCCTGAGTTTTCCACTTATTAAAATCAATATTCTCCACGATCCCTCGCGGGATGCAAGCCAGGTAATAAAACTATTAAACGTTGTAACTACCGGCGATGAAATAATAATAGAAGCCAATGCCGGCAGCAAACCATTGATAAGTGGTAAAATGCTGATAATAGGAATGTATGGTATAGTGAGTCTTGTTTTATTGTATATGCTTTTGCGTACGCTGTATGGTTTATCAAGACTAATAAAAAAGAACAGCACTCAATTTATTTACGGCATACGCTTTATTGATACTGATGCAAAAGGAACACCATTTTCCTTCTTCCGGAATATTTTCTGGAATAATAAAATTGACATTGATTCCGCTACCGGCGAAAGAATTTTCAAACATGAACTGGCGCATATACAGGAAAAACACAGCGCAGATAAATTGTTCATAAATATTGTGCTGATTGTTTTTTGGTGCAATCCTTTCTTCTGGCTTATACGCCGCGAAATGAATATGATTCACGAATTTATTGCCGATAGCAAAGCCGTTGAAGATAATGATACCAGCGCATTGGCAGCTATGATTATACAGGCAGCCTATCCGCAGCACAGCTTCGGATTAACCAGCAGTTTTTTTTCATCATCCATAAAAAGAAGAATACTTATGTTAACTAAAATGCAAAACCCAAGCGTACATTATATCAGCCGCGTGCTGGTGTTGCCGTTACTAACCATTGTTTTTGCAGCGTTTGCCATTAAAACAAAACAGATTAATGCAAAAGAAAAAGTTACCGCTAATGTTGCCCTTGAAAAAAACATTACTGTTGTTATTGATGCGGGGCATGGCGGTGAAGACCCGGGAGCTAAAGCCGAGAATGGAACTACAGAGAAAGATCTTAGTCTTGCTATTGCAAAAAAAATACAGCAACTAAATACCAACCCTGCTATAAAAATTATATTAACAAGAGAAACGGATGTTTTTCAGAATGTAAGAGACAAAGTAGATTGGACTTTAAAACAAAAACCAGATGCATTTATATCAATACATGTTAATGCAAGCCCGGAAAAAAGCACATCAGGATTTGATATTTATATTAGCAGGGAAAAAAACGCCCGGGAAAAAAATGCAAGAGCGCTTGCAAGTATTTTATCTGCAGAAATAAGCAAAATATATGCTACTTCAAAAGAGGCATTACAGAGAACCGAAAAAGGCATTTGGGTGTTGGACGCTCCTACAATAGATTACCCTTCTGTTCTCATTCAATGCGGTTACATCACCAATAAAAATGATCTTGCCTTTATCAGCAATGAAGCCAACCAGGAAAAAATTGCAAAAAATATTTTAGATGGTATAGCTAAATATTCAAAAGCTAAAGAAGAAAATAAAATATTGCAATCTTCACCTGAAGCTCCTCAGTCGCCTTTTTATGCCCAATCAAATAATACAAATGAATTATCCGGAGCGACATATATTGATACTATTCCCAAAAAAATAAAATCTGTTGATATAACCAGGGACGATAATGTAATTGTTATTTACACTGATAACAAAGCTGTAAAGATGACGAAGAAAGAGGCGATAGATAAAGGAATTATCAATAATGACCTTACTGTTTTTACCCAAGTTTCACGTTTAAGAAAAGGCGATAGTGTTATTTACATATTAAATGGAAAAGAAATTACACCGGAAGAAATAAAAAAAATTGATGAAACCTGCTTTGAAACCATAAACATTCTAAAAAGCAAGGACAAAAAAGCTGACATTATTGATATTAAAACAACCAATGGGGTCGTAAAATATAATGATATTATCACAATTAAAGAAATAGAACTTAGTAAACCGAGTACGGTATCAAGTCCTCAAAACAACAAGATAGAAGTAAAGGAAGTTGTAATTCCTGAAGACGATAAAATATTTCAAAAAGTAGAAACAGAAGCCCAATTTCCCGGTGGCGAAGTTGCATGGACAAAGTATATTTCGCACCACATAAATAAATATATTGATACCCTGCAGGAAGCCGGTAAAACAGGTACCTGCCTTGTTCAATTCATTGTAAATACTGAAGGAAGTATTTCCAACGTTGAAGCCCTTACATTAAAGGGAACAAAATTTTCAGAAGTTGTAGTTGAGGCTATTGCAAAAGGCCCTAAATGGATACCTGCAAAACAAAATGGCAGAATAGTGAAGGCTTATAGAAAACAGCCGGTAACGTTTCAAATTCTGAAAGAGTAATAATTCAAACCTGCACAATAAAAAACCGCTTAAAAAAATAAGCGGTTTTTTATTGTGTTTAATAATATTAATGCGGTAATTTCTCCCTGAAATATCCATACACCCATGTGCCGGCAATGGCGCTAAGCAAAACAACTATCACCACATAAGCACCGGTGGCTATTTGCGCAAATATCGGTCCGGGGCAGGCGCCGGTAAGCGCCCAGCCTAATCCAAACAGCAAACCGCCATATATATGCCCTTTATTACTTTTTTTAGGATGAAATTCTATTTTTTCCCCGTATATGGTTTTGATGTTAAATTTCCGGATAAGCCATATTGAAATAATACCAACTACTACTGCGGTTCCTATTACGCCATACATGTGAAAACTCTGCAACCGGAACATTTCCTGCATTCTGAACCACGAAATAATTTCTGCTTTTACAAACACAATACCGAATACGATACCCACAATCATATATTTAAAATTATACCACCAGGGATGTGTTTGCTGCGATTCATTTACACACATTGTATCTAAGGAACGAACTTCAAAATCCGTATTAGCCACCATGTCAGCATTTTCATTAACAGCATTAATGGTTGCTATGTTTTGTTGTATTGTTTGCATTTTATAAACTGAGAATGAATGGTAAAATAAGATTTGCCATAATAAAACCACCAATCATAAACATAACGGTTGCTACCAGGGATGACCACTGCAATTCACTCAGCCCCATAATAGCATGCCCGGAGGTACAGCCTCCTGCATACCTCGCCCCAAATCCTACAAGAAAGCCACCCGCTACCATCATAATAAGTCCTCTTAATGTAAACAGGCTTTCAAAACTAAAAAGCTGTTTTGGTACGAGGTTACTATTATCAGTAATACCATAACCTGCAAGTTCTGTGGCAAGTGCCGGCGCAATTTTTACAGGTTCGGGGTTTGCCAAAAACCGGGAAGCAATAATTGCTCCTACGAGGATACCACCGACAAAAAAGAAATTCCATACTTCCTTTTTCCAGTTGTATTTAAAGAAACGGATATTAGCCGGGAAGCAGGCTGCACAAACATGACGCAGATTTGCCGAAATACCAAAATGCTTATTACCTAAAATGAGTAAGGCGGGAACAATCAAACCAATTATAGCGCCTGCTACATACCAGGGCCATGGCTGTTTTAAAATCTCTATCATCTATATTGTATTTATCCTGGTAAAATTTGTGAATATAGACTTAAATACTATACTCTACAATTTTTATCGGGATAGCAATTTAGCATATTCCGGGGTATTATAGTTTTCTCCGCCTTCAATTTTCTTTATCAAACTACCACTTTCATCAAAAATAAATGTAGCGGGTATGCCCTGCACATCTAGCAAAGCAGGCAATGCATCTGCAGGATGAAAAGCAGGTAATAAAAGCGCGGATGACTGCATGTATGAAATGGATTTATTAAAATCTTCATCCAGTGCAATCATCACAAACTGAACATTTTTGTCTTTAGTTTTCTCATACAATTGCTGAATGGAAGGCATTTCTGCGCGGCATGGAGGACACCAGGTTGCCCACATATTTACAAAAACTTTTTTACCTTTAAAATCAGTAAGGTTCAGGCTGTTGCCATTTATATCTTTTAAAGAAAGCGAGGGAATCGTTTCGGCAGAAACTTTTGCCGCATCTATAGCTTTATCCTTATTGCTATTGCCTGTACAACTACTAATAACCATAGCAATGATTATTGATAATTGCAATAAAAAACCTTTAATCATTACAAATGATTTTGAAAAAATTTAACCGAGTTGAATTAAAAAAAACCAACCTAATTGTTAAACAAATAAAATGAAATTTGATTAAACCACTTCTTCGTACTGAATTTCCTCCTCTCCCTTTTTTGTAACTTTTCTATTACTGTGCGAATTTACGCTACATCCGGATACGCCGCAACAACTAATATTCATTATTCCCATACCTAATAAAAGCCCACCGGCTGCACCCAAAAGAAAATCCTTATCTATAAAAGCGAATATTAATGCAACTATACCCATCACTGTACGCAATATTCTCATCGCATTCCAGCCTGAAATAATGGATGCTTTCATACTATATTATTTTATTTTCCAGGGCATTCCATCCGCCGCCATTATAACATTCAAGCCCTGCTGAGGCTAAAACACTTTTTGCCATTGCACTCCTTGTGCCGCTGCGGCAACAGGTAATAATTATTTTATTCTTCTTTTTTAATTCCGCTACCTTGTTTTTCAACTGGTCGAGAGGAATATTAATGGCGTTTTTTATATGCCCGCCGCTAAATTCGGCCGGGGTTCTTACATCAACAATAATTGCCCCCTGGCTTAAAAGCATTTTATAGTCAGTATTACTACCGCCGCCGATTATTTTTTTTAGAAAAGCTAACATACTATTTATTTAAAAGTGATTAGAAATTTGATTTGCATAAAACAGGCAAACTTCACCCCTCCCGGCTAAGCAACAACAGGCGCATATAATGTAAAACCCTTAACCTGTTGTTTTTTGTTTGTAGTTTTTGTAAAGCAAAGATGGCTGTTGGGGTTTGCTCTATCAGTGATTAAGGTTACTTAAGGGTTATTTATATCATTAATCCTTTATCCACTCAAAAGAATTTCTATTGATGATGATCCATCCGTTCTTTTCCATTTTTTTCATCAGCCTGCTAATAACCTCACGGGAAGAGTTTAAATCAGTTGCTATTTCCTGGTGTGTAAGTTTAACCTGTTTGCCCAATTGTTTTACCTGCGCCTTTAAATAAAACTCCAGGCGTTCATCCATATTTTTGAAAGCAATTTCATTAATGGTTTTCAGCAATTCGTCGTAGCGGGAACGATAAGTTCTGATTACAAAGTAATGCCAGGTTTTATATTTGGCCAGCCATTTATCCATAAACTCAAGCGGAATAGTCAGCACGGTTACGTCAGTAAGTGCTTTAGCTGTTACCTGGCTTTTTTCCTGCTGATAGGCACATACCATTGATACAGCGCATGCCTGACCGGGTTGTATATGATACATAAAGAACTCATTTCCTTCATCATCCTCCTGGTAAAGTTTTACTATACCCTCCAATACCATCAGTGTGGAACGAATAGTCTGGCCTATTTTAAGCATTGTTGCGCCGGCAGCAACTTCTTTAATTTCTCCATGCTCCATTAATTCTTCATATAAACCTTCTTCCAGGTTGGGAAAAAGTTCATGAAGTTGATTAGAACCAATCATGCGGAATTGTTTAAAACTTTTATGAAGGATTGCTAACCAGCAACTGTTCATCTATTACCTGCCTGAAAATATTTTTAGGTAAGGCGCCGGGTTGCATCATTGGCTGGCCCTCAGCAGGAATAAAAAGAAATGTTGGTATGCTTTGTATACCAAAAGCTGCGGATAGCTCTTCCTCTTTCTCTGTATCTACCTTGTATATAACCAACTTACCTTCATATTCTTTGGAGAGTTCTTCCAACACAGGTGCAACCATTTTGCAAGGTCCGCACCAGTCTGCATAAAAATCAATAACGGCAGGCAAACTGCCTTTATATTTCCATTCCCGTTCGGTTTCGTAATTAAAAATATTATCCTTAAAGTCTTGTGTACTTAATTGAATAGTTGCCATTACAGTTTTTTTCAAAATTACCTATACTTATTTATATCAAGGTAACTTTTATCACGTTAGGCGCATTTCAAATTTTCGCTCGTTTAGGATTATGAGTAAAGTTGTAGGTTGCGGTAATTTTTGCTCATTTGTAATTGGGAACCAGGCAGACCCCCTCGTGCATCGGGGTGACAGACCGCGGTGCAATACTGAACTATATATAATTATTGAACATTTATCCTAACGCCGAACAACGTCTTGCCGCACCCCGAGTACCAAACCTGTTGTCAGGAAAAATATAAAGATGACATTTAAGTAGCTTGCCGTAAAAGCATCATCCTTAAGGAGTGAAAGAAACAATCTCTTATAAGTTTTTGAAAGAGGAGATTGCTTAAAGTAATTTACTAACTTTTATAAGACACGAGGGGGCTATGCGTTAAGCAACATGAGGGCAAACTAAATATGAAGCAAAGATTGAATCTTCGTTTCTGCAACATTTTCTGCATGAGGCATATATAATTGCTCCTGCCACGCTCAGCTTATTTTTTTCTTTGAAATTTTTTAAAAAATTCCAGCGATTCCGGATTTTTAACGGCTCCATCATTTACTTCCTTGCCCATTAATATTTTTTTTACTGGCATCTCCATTTTTTTGCCACTCATAGTGTATGGCAAATCCTTTACTTGTATAATTTCATCAGGAACATGCCTGGGAGAATAAGCGGTACGCAAGGCATTTTTTATAGCTGATCTTATATCATCATTTAATATTATACCGTCCTTCATTACAACAAACAAAGGCATATAATCACCACCCTCAGGCAATTCAACATTCACAACCAGGCAATCTTTTATTTTTTCGATGGTATCAACCGCACGATAAATTTCAGCAGTTCCTATACGCACTCCTTGCCTGTTAAGTGTGGCATCTGATCGTCCTAAAATAACTACTCCATCACGGGATGTAATTTTCAACCAGTCGCCATGCCGCCAAATACCGGGATATGTTTCAAAATAACTTGAAATATATTTTCCAAAATCCGGATCGTTCCAGAAAAATACCGGCATGGAAGGCATTGGCTTTGTTATTACCATTTCACCTACTTCATCTATCACAACATTACCATCTTCATCAAAGGCATACATACTGCAACCCAAAGCCCTGCCCTGTATTTCACCCTCATATACCGGTCGCCAGGGTATGCCGCCAACAAAAGCGGTACAAACATCTGTGCCGCCACTCATGCTGCAAAGCCATACATCTTTTTTAACAACTTCATATACATAATCAAAACCTTCAGGCGGTAATGGAGAACCGGTAGAACTTATGGAACGCAAGGTTGATAAATCATACGACTCACGGGGATGCATACCTGCTTTTTTACAGGCCATAATATATGGTGCGCTGGTACCAAAATGATGAAGCCCGGCTTGTTCTGTCATATTCCATAGTGTATTCATATCCGGGTACCCCGGGCTCCCATCATACAATACAATAGTTGCGCCTGCAAGTAATGCGCCATGCAGGTAGTTCCACATCATCCAGCCGGTAGTAGTAAACCAAAAGAATTTTTCTCCCGGCTTAACATCATTATGAAACCATAAATATTTATAATGTTCAAGCAAAACACCACCGTGACCATGTGTAATTGCTTTGGGCATTCCTGTAGTGCCTGAGGAATATAATATCCAGATGGGATGCTCAAAAGGCACAGCTACAAAATGAAGTTCGTTAAAAACTGTTTGCATTACATCATTCCAGTTATCAGCTTCAGGCACCTCAACTGTATCGTCTGCCTTCAAGTATGGAATAACAATAAGTTGTTCAACAGTAGGCAGCGCTGCTTTTATTTTCCTTACGGCATCCAGCCTGTTGAATACTCTTCCATTATAAGTATAGCCATCAACCGCAATTAAAACTTTTGGTTCAATTTGTTTAAACCTTTCAATCACGCTGTCAATACCAAAATCCGGCGAACAACTGCTCCAAACTGCGCCTGTAGCCATTGTTGCCAACAATGCAACTGATGCCTCAGGAATATTGGGAAGATAGGCTGCAATCCTTTCCCCGGGTTTAATTCCCTTTTTAATAAACCAGGATTGTAATGCTGCTGTTTTTTCTTTCAAGGCTTTCCAGCTAATAGCAGTTAATGACTGTTGTTCCGACTGAAACAAGATTGCAGGCTGATTATCATTCAAGTTTCTGAAAACATGTTCGGCATAATTAAGTGTGCTGCCTTTAAACCACTGTGTGTGTGGCATTGCATCCTCACTCATCACGTTGTTATATGAACTGTGAAAGATAACATCAAAATACTCGGTAATGCTCTTCCAGAACAAATCAGGATGCTGAACCGTCCACTCCCATAAAGCTTTGTAATCGCTGCCAGATACGCCATAATGTATGCCAAGCCATTTTGCGTAATAACCAAGATTTGATTTTTCTTTCTCTTCAACAGTGGGCATCCATAATATAGCCGGCTCCATATATTTCAATTTTATTTTACTATTTTCCAGCAATAACGCTTAAGCTTACCCGAAAAATCAAATGGCGTTGTTGTGCTGGTAATATCTTTTATTTCTGAGCAATGTATATTTTCCTTATCTAACACAAACTTTGTAAAATTGGTACTGAAGTATAATATGCCTCCTGGCGTCATGGCATAGAGTACATTCCTAATCAATTCCGCATGATCTCTCTGTATATCCAGGAAATCATCTTTCATTTTTTTACTGTTGCTGAATGTTGGGGGATCCATTACCACAAGGTCGAACATGTTTGGCTTTAACTCCTGCAGGTATTGTTTAACATCAGCATTATCAAAGCGAAAATCAGTGGACTTAAAACCATTTAATGCCATATTTTCTTCAGCCCAGGTAAGATATGTTTTGGAGAGATCAACCGTAGTAACGGATGAAGCGCCTCCCGCTGCGGCATATACGCTGAAAGAGCCTGTATATGCAAAAAGATTCAACACTTTTTTTCCGGCGGCTTCCTGCCTTACCATTGCTCTTGTAATGCGATGATCTAAAAACAAACCGGTATCTAAATAATCAGACAGGTTTACCTTAAACTTCAAGCCGGCTTCCATTACAATAAAATATTCCTTTTCTTCGCTTACTTTTTGATATTGCCCCAACCTGCCCTGCTTACGCTGGCGTTGCTTTACATATATATTTTCCTGTGGCACCAGCAATATTTTTTCAATCACCACCAATGCGGCATCAAGCCATTGCTCGTGTTCTTCATCACTTAGTCCATGTTTGCGGCGATATTCCGCTATATATAATTTGTCTTCATAAAAATCAATGCTTAATGGAAACTCAGGAAGATCATGATCGTACACCCTGTAGCAGGTAACGCCCTGGCGCTTTGCCTGCTTATGAATATGTTTAAAAACTTTAGTAAGCCTGTTTTCAAACATCTGTAACTTATCTGGAGAAATTGCCGGCTGCATGGCTCAAATCTAACTTATAGAAGTGATTATTTAAAAGTAAGCGGAAAAAATATAAATAACAGCAACTCAGAATATAGCTCTTAGTGATGCTCTTCCTATATGCACGGTGTTTGAAGCAGCAGCTTTTCGTCCTTCATATTGAAAATTTAATTCGAGGTAAGAAGTTAATCTACGGGTAAGATCGAGTGTCCATAAAAAATTTTTTCCGGGCAACAAGGCATCAAGCATAATATAAGATACAGAAGTATTGGCTGTATTCGCATTGGCAGGGTCGCTGTATTTAATTTGGCTGTAGGTAAACTTTCCGGTTATGGATGTGCTTGAAACGATATTGTATTTCACCTCGCTTATCAAAGAATGAATGGTTGCTTTTTGTGTAGAATCAGTATTGGTTTTATTATCAAATTTATATCCTAATAGTATCCTGAAACTGGTATTGCGTGTAAAAGAAATCCTTGGCTCCACTCCTGTTGATTCTATATTATAATTGCGGTTATCAAAATTTGGCGTGCTTAACCTTGTTAATCCTTTCTTACCCATTAACTCCAGCAACAAACTGCGGTTAATATTCCACCTGCTCTTTACATTCCATTCATTCACTTTCCTGCTCTCATATCCATAAGTAAGAAAAGCTTTATTATCGTTCCTGATATTATTAAAATCCCAGCCCCATACACTACTGGAACGGTTAAACGAAAATGAATTACTGAATACTTTATTTAAAATGATAAGCGAAGTATCTGATAATGCAGTGGAAAAAGGATTAAAACTTAAACTACCCGACATTTCTTTTTTATATACCTGGAGTGAGCTTTGAAAATATAGCCTTGTAAGAAATTTTTTAAACCCGTTGGCTTTAGCCATATTGATGGAAGCCCGTGGATTAATGATAAAGCTATAATTAAACTGCAGGTAGTTAGCCTTTATATATTCATTGGTTGGTGTAAATATGCGTATATATTTTGCCTGGTCTTTAAACTGCGAAATTTCAAACTCATTCAATTGCTGTATACCATCGTTGTTATAATCAATCCATGTATATTCACCCTGCCCGGCTGGTACTTCAACATAAGTGAAATTTCTTTTCTGCTCCTGCCCGGTTCCTACTTCATACAATACATTTCCATTAATCATGCCTTTAAACTCATTTATTAAATATTCTGCACGACCGAGAATGGTTTCTTCCGCTTTTCGGGATGTATTTACTTTATCATCCAGTATATTCAGCTTTCTGTATGTAACATTCACGCGGAACTGGTGTTTCTCGCTTTTCAGTAACTCCGTGTAGGCATTAACGTTATTACTGCGGTCTGCCCTAACTAACTTTCCCTGGTAAGGATAACTATCACTCCTTGTAAAATAGGTTATACCCCATTTATTAGGTTTACTAACCGGGGATTTAATATATACCTGCCATATATCAAACGCGAAGCTGCCGGCATTAAGCGAATCGAGCTGTTTAAACTTTGTATAATTTCTTTCAAGCGTATAGCCTGTACCAACCCTGTAATTACCCAGTGCAGGAAAATCTTTAGATACATCCAGCACAGGTTTTAAATAATAGCCTTTCTGATCAGAAAGATTAAAGTTGGTAAGATTTAACTGGTTATTAAAATGCCAGTTTTTATAATCGGCTCTTTGCAGAATAGTGTTTTTGATACCACTATATCCGTCGCTACGCTGGTAGCTTTCAAATTTATATTGAACGGTATTGCCGGAACGGCTGTTTAACTGCGCGCCTGTTTTAAAAAGATTTTCTGTTGCAGCATTTACCGTTATCGGCAAACCCCAATCGCGGTAAAACTCCACCGTTCTTAAACGCTCAATTGGCTTAAACCTGTTCTGCACCCATTCGTAACTCAACTGCGAGGTTAGCGTTACATCTTTCTTTAATTTATTCACAGGTCTTGAATCAGTTAATGTAAATTTTGCAGCATACCCAATATCATCTTCTTTATTGCGTGAAGAAAAACTATTGATATTATAATTGCTCAATGCCAAATCTGCAGTAAGCATTGTTTTATCCGACAGCATATAATCAGCCCCAAGCGTTACCAATTGCTGTTTCTTTGGGGCAACCAGCAAAACTACCGGCGCATAGTTGCCCTGCGGAGTATTATTCTCATTAGGCGCCACCCATTTAAATACTTTTCCGTTGGCTGCATTGGTTTCATCAACTACATAATTTCCTTTGCCTGAGCCTACTTCTGTAAAAGAGAGTGTATATAACCGGTCTTCTTTTGTTGCGGAATATACAAATACTGAATCGTGAATGGTATTGTTGAATACCGTATCAATTTTTCTGTATAATATTTTGTTAGTTGCAAAAGTATCGAGCGACTGTGATGGATATAAGGCATTTCGCACACTATCACCAATATCAGCAAGAAGCTGTTTTTGTTTGGTATCGAGTGTTTGGTTGATAGGAGAATTTTTTGCATCGGCATTGGAGTATGCGGCAAAACGTACTTTAAGTTTCTTTCCGATTGCGGCTTCATCAAAAAAATACAATTGGGAGTTAAGATAATTTCTATCGGCATAACCAAACTCCACCTGTATACGACTGTCTTTTGTTATCATTCGTTTAGGCGTAAACGTTACTTCAGCCGTATTATAGTTGATTACGTAATCCTGGTCTTCACCACGCTGCAATAGTTCACCATCTATATACACTCTTTCCGTTCCTGCCAGTACCACAAAAAAAAGTTCATTATTAGGTCCCTGCAAACGGTAAGGTCCCTGGTTTCCTTCCGTTCCCTGGAAAACATTTCTTGTATATTTTCCTTTTGCTATGGCGCCGCTTACCAAAAAATGATTTTTAATGGATGGGCTTACGTTTGTTTCCTGTTCAAAAGCCGCGCCCTGCAAACGTGAATAATAATTCAAAAAATAGTTTTGCTGCTGGCGGATATCAATATCGCCAATATCAAAATGCCAGCCGTTTTTTTTGAATTGAATAAAAACCTTGTCAAACTCATTCAGGTTTTGCGTATTGCCATCAGGCTGAATTGGAATATTGCTATCTGTAATTGCCGCCGCAATCTGTATACTATCTGCCAGGTACCCACTCATTTGAAGATTAAGCGTGGAATTCAACACTACATCCTGCTGGTTACCAAAAGAAAGCCCGCGGCCAAAACTTCCATTATAGTTTACATTACCAAAATCAAAAATGGAATTTTGCGCAGTACCGGCTCCAAGATCAGCGCCTGCAAAAAAATTGTTCTTAACACTATCAAACTTCATACGCTGGTATGTGGTTTGAAATTTGCCGGGAAAAACGCGGTAAAAAATGAGTAAGCTGTCTGTGGCAGGTTTTTGTTTCCAGGTAAGACGTGCATTAAAATAATCCAGTATATATGCCTCCTGCGGAATGCCGGTAATTTTAAACGTGCCGGGCACTATACTCAGCGTATCGAGCCTGATGGTATCTGTTACGGGAGAAATGATTTTTTTCCTGAGATTGGACAGTGAAGGATTTTGGGCAAGCCCCCATTGAACACCCAACAAACACAACCATATCAAAAGCAGCCGGTTTTTCAATCCTTCCTTTTTTGTGTATCAATGCCTAAAGTTAGAATTTATTGTATATCAATGAAAAAAAGCGGAAAATGGACAGGGATTTCGCTTTTAGGCATCTGCACAGTAAATGGGTAAGGTTTGCTAAGGTATTACGTTGCTACCTGCTCCCTTAAAATGCAAGGGCAACCATTTATGCCACGCCCGAATGAACAAGTATTGAAAAAGTATAAGAAATAATTAAGAACACACTCATTATTAAAATTTACCTTCGGGATTCTCAAGAATAAATCTCTACTCAATTTTCGAATGCTTCTTCGTATCCTTCATCGTAATATATACCACCAGCGAAATAAAAATAGCAAAGGTTACATACCAATAAAAATACGATTCATGCCCGCCTTTTTTAAACCAAAGCGCTATAAATTCAGCCGTACCGCCAAAGATTGCTGTTGTTAATGCATATGGCAACCCAACACCCAATGCTCTTACTTCTGCAGGAAATAATTCTGCTTTTACTACGGCGTTAATAGAAGTATAACCACTTACAATAATAAGTCCGGCCATTATTAATAAAAACGCCTGGAACATGCTTTGCGTATTTCCAATTGTGGTTAGCAATGGAACGGTGCATATTGTTCCGGCTATGCCAAAAGCCACCAGTAATGGCCGCCTGCCAATATTATCGGATAATAATCCAAAAACAGGTTGCAGTAAAGCGAATAAAAGAAGCGAACAAAAAGATATGATTGTGCTTTGGTTGATGGTTAGGTGCACCGTATTTACCAGGAACTTTTGCATATATATGGAATAGGTATAAAATGCTATTGTGCCGCCAAGTGTTAATCCTATTACCAGTGCAATAGCGCGGGGATGCTTTAAAAGCTCTGAAATATTTCCCCGCTTTTCATACTTCCCCGCTTTTTCAGTAAAAGAAGATGTTTCATCGAGGTTACTCCGTATATACAAGGCAACAACAGCCAGCAATGCACCAATTACAAAAGGAATACGCCAGCCCCAGGCATGCAATTGTTCGTCTGTAAGCAAAAATTTCTGCAATATAAGCTGCACGCCCAGCGCCACCAATTGACCGCCAATTAAGGTTACATATTGAAAGCTGGAATAGAAACCACGCCTGTTATTGGTTGCCATTTCGCTCAGGTAAGTAGCAGAAGTGCCGTACTCTCCCCCTACACTTAACCCCTGCAGCATGCGGGCTATAAACAAAATTGCCGGGGCAGCAATGCCGATAGTATTATATGAAGGTGTGCAGGCAATGAGTAAGGAGCCAAAAGACATCAGCAGGATAGATAATGTCATCGCTTTTTTTCTTCCGGTTCTGTCGGCAATTCTTCCAAATAACCAGCCTCCTATGGGACGCATTAAAAATCCAACGGCGAAAATACCGGCGGCATTCAGTAGCTGTGCGTTGCTATCCGCCTTCGGAAAGAAGGCCGGGGAGAAATATAACGCGAATGCAGCATAAGCGTACCAGTCGTACCATTCAACCATGTTGCCGATTGAGCCACCGGTAATGGCTTTTATTCTTTTATCCACATCCGAGGGGCCTTTGGCACTACTTCTACACATATAAAAAAATAAAATCTCTGATTTGATTTTGTTTTCAAATATATTATACCTTTAGCGCATTGATAACCTACTTGTTTTTACTTATGAAAAGATATATACTTCTATTTGCATCCGTGCTTGCTTTTTCATTTGTTCAAGGTCAATACAATATTGTATGGAATTTTGGATATGGTACACCTACCCAGGGAGCTTCAACAACAGTAGAGCCTAATACGAGTACAAGTACTTTGGAAAGGCAACAATCAGCAGGTTCATCTGATATAATTACTTTAAATGAAGAATCTTCGGGTTATGCTGACGCATCGGGTACTTATAATATTCAATTGAATTCAAGATCGGGTGCTACTATAAATGGAACAACAAGTTTTGTTACATTTACACTTACCCCTAATATTAATTATTCAATTACAATAAAAAATATTGATTTTGGCTCGTGGTCAGATGGCGAGGGGCCAACAATATATAGTATCAGAACCGACTTGGATAATTATGCAACCGATGTAGCTACCGGAGCACTTAATAATAATTCTACCTGGGCATTTTATACAAATACAGAATTATCTATAACAAATAATGGCCCTATAAATATTCGTATATATGGTTATGGTGCTACAAATGGCGGCACATTTGACACTGATGGAAACTGGCATTTAGACGATATTTCTCTGATTGTTGTAAGTACAAGTCTTCTGCCTATCAAATTTGCGGATGTAACGGCTAAAGCAACAGCCGGTGGCAATACCGTGCAATGGAGCAATTTAACTGAGAGTGATATGTCTCACTATAGTGTAGAATATTCAACAAATGGAAAATATTTTAAAGAAATAGCCAGGATTAAACCAACAAAAAATGACCATGGAGCAGCATCATATTCCTACACCCACACAACGCCTGAAACTGATAATAGTTTCTATCGCATAAAAGGAGTTGAGCTTTCGGGCACTATTTTATACAGCAATATTGTAACCACAACGTCTACTGGAAATTCAGGCCGTATACAATTATACCCTAATCCTGCGGTTAATGGCAGTTCATCATTACAAATAGCGTCATTACCCAAAGGTGTATATGAACTGGACATAGTAAATCTTTCAGGGCAAACAGTATATAAACAATCCATATCACATGGTGGTGGCGGTATTTACATTCCACTCAGGCTCCCTTACGTAGCCGGTATGTACGCTGTGAAGTTAAACGGCAAGAATACTCAAATTATAAAAACAGTACTGGTAGACAGACGTTAAACTTTGAACCAACTGTTTAACAAAAAGCCTGGCATTCACAAAACATGCCGGGCTTTTTAAGTATTTATTATTGGTAAAAAAACTATGAGAAATATACTTGCCACTAGTTATTTCACTTCTCCACTTATAATCCTTCTATGATAATTGATTTGGCCGATATGATAATTTAAATGACTGAGCAGGTGTAATAAAAAGTATGTTGTGTTTGTTTTTTCATCAAGCATGGGCAGAGGATAATCATTCTGCAAATCATTCTTTGAAAGTTGCTCTAATGTATCTGTAACAACTGCACGGGTCGTTTCTATATCTTCCAACAACTTATCTCGCGGCACATTCTTAACCCTGAATTCAGCATCACGGTTGCGCACATAACCTGAATCGCCTAAAACTGCTCCAATATAATGCTGAAGATTTCCGGTAAGATGAAGGCAAAGATTGCCCCCGCTATTGGTAATACCGTCTCTTACCTGCCATAGCAATTCGTCTTTGGTATACAAGTTAATTTCTTCTTTTAGTTTGTCGAGGTCTTTCTGAAAAAGTGGAATAAGATGTAGGGTAATCATAAAGATTCTTTCATTGATATATACTAAGATTATGAACGCAATATCTGCATTTAAATTATAAAATATTTTTTTGTATTTGGTGAGTTTTAGTTTATTACAAAAGGGTAAAAACATAATTTTTCCCAGATTTCATTAAGGATTTTATACAATTTTTAATTGAAGAAATATTTCGCTATATACTGTACCAGTTTTATTTTTTACTACAGGAAAATGCAATGACTTTGCCCGCAGCCTTTGGCAGAAAAAATTTCCTATCTTTTCCAGAAATCATAATAGTTATACCACTGCACGGGATATAACTTTATTTTTTCTTCCATCTCCTGTTTAAATTCCTGTAACATTGTGTGCATGGCGGTTTGCTTGTTGCTGTAATCGTAGGTTCGTATACCGGTGGAATAAAAATGATAGTGTGTTGTTTTTTCCTTCATGGCAAAAACATAACATACCGGCACTTTAAATTGTGCAGCTATTATAAAAGGCCCGGCAGGAAATTTGGCAGGAGCACCGAGAAAATCAATCTCCATTGTTCTGTTGCCTTCCACAAAACGATCGGCATGCATACAAACCAGTTCATTATTCTTAAGCGCCTGGTCTATTGCATAAATATGCGAGAGATCATTTTTAATAACAATGATATTGGCATTTCTTCCACCGGTTACTGAGCTGAGATAATCCTTTATTTTCTGGTGTTCGCCGTCAAACATCACTATATTGATCCTGGTGTTTAACCGCTCCAGCAAATGCCCGGCAGCTTCCCAGTTGCCCACATGCGAACTAAGTAGCAACCCGCCTTTTTGCATACTCACCATTTTATGCAGGTGTTCTTCGCCATCAAAATCAAATGTAAACTGGTTGGCGCCGCCACCCATTATCGCTATCTTATCAATAAGACTTTGACCAAAAGCATAATAATTGCGGTATAAAGCACCCAAAGATTTAAAATAGCCATAGCCCAATCTCTGCCTGAAATAATACAGTATGTATTTAGATGATTTCCGTGCAAACAAAAAATAATAGCAGGCAACAAAGCGGAGTAAAATATATGCAGAGCGAACACCCAGCTTTTGCAGTATAGTAATGAAAATGCTGTAACCTAATTTATTACCGGTAGATTTTCCCTGCCAGGAAGGCATCAGGCGGTTTCTTTAGAATTTACACGGGAAATGACGTAATTATAAAAATCGTTGAAGGTAACAATGCCGTTAAAATCTTCAGGCTTTACTTTAAAAGAAAAGTTGTTTTCTATCACTACAACGAGGTCAATATAGTCAAGGCTGTCTAACTCAAGTACTTCTTTGAGATTGCCTTCAGGCGTAATGCCGGATTCATCCACCTCAAATTCTTCTGCAAGGAAGTGATTTATTTTCTCAATGATTTGTTCATTCTGTTTCATAAGCATCTCTATTTACTCCACTTTTTAACTATCAGCGTTGAATTGGTGCCACCAAAGCCAAAAGAGTTCGACAAAAATACGTTTATATCCTTTTCTTTGGTAGTTTTTATAATATTCAATTTGGCAGAGTCTTCGTCAGGGTTTTCAAAATTAATATTAGGCGCCATAAAATCATTATGCATCATTAGCAAAGAATACACAATTTCACTTGCTCCTGCCATCCAGCATTCATGCCCTGTCATGGATTTGGTAGAGCTGACAGGCGTTTGCGCTGCACCGAAAACTTCTGCTATAGCCTTTGCTTCACTCGCATCTCCTGCAGGTGTTGAAGTAGCGTGGGCATTGATATAATCAATATCTTTTGCCTGCAAACCTGCATCTTTCAGCGCCATTTGCAAAGACCTTACCGGGCCGCCCACTGTAGGGTTAGAGATATGCTCTCCGTTTGAAGAAAACCCATACCCTATCACTTCACCCAGAATATTCGCTCCTCTTGCCAGCGCCGAATCCAGCGATTCTAAAATCACCGTTGCTCCCCCACCGCTTGGTATCAGTCCATCCCTGTTGCGATCAAACGGGCGGGAAGCTTTTTGCGGCTCAGACTCATGAACAGAAAACGCAGATAACGCGTCAAAATTACCCATAGAGTATGCATTTATTTCCTGCGCACCTCCGGCAACAATTTTATCCTGCAAACCTGTTTTTATAAAATGATAGCCCAGGCCTATAGCGTGAGAGCCGCTGGCACAGGCAGCGCTGATGGTAAAGTTTACTCCTTTCAACTTAAAAATAGTTGAAAGGTTCATGGTAATAGTTGAATTAAGGGTTTGAAAAACTGATGCTGATCCTAACAGCATGGTATCTTTTTTCTCCCGCAGAATATCAATGGCATCAATAACGGGTTTGGCAGAACTGTCGTTGCCATAAAGTATACCCATTTCATGCTGATCAATATAATCCTGGTTGATGCCCGCCTGCTGCAAGGCTTCAAGTGTAGCCATGTATGCATATTCTCCCTGCTCAGGAAGCATAATTCTTGCACGCCTGTCTAACAAACCTTTTAACGCGGGTCTGTCTACATAACCTGTAAGCCCGGAACGGTAGCCCATTTCCTTGCGCACGGGGTCGAGAATAATACCCGACTTACCGGCGTACAAAGAAGATTTTACCTCATCAAGATTTTTCCCGATGCAGGAGTAAATACCCATGCCTGTTATGACTACGCGTTTGTACATAATAATTAAAAAAAAGAAAAAGCCTATCCTTATAGCCTCATCCTCTTATCCTTCTCCGCACGGAGAAGGACGGTGCTGTAGAATAATTCCAAACTGTATAACTACCACATTATCTATTGAATAGATCCGGGCTTTGCATTTCATCATCCTTCCTCATTTTCAAATTCATTCTCACACTTCCACATTCTCACATTTTCACACTTCCACATTCTCACATTCTCACACTTCCACATTCTCACATTCTCACATTTTCACATTTTCACATTTTCACATTTTCACATTTCCACATTCTCACATTTCCACATTCTCACATTCTCACACTTCCACATTTCCACATTATCTCTCCCTCATTTTCAAATTTTCAAATTAATTCATTTTCAAATTAACTATACATCCCCCCATTTATTGATAACACTTCTCCTGTAATATATCCTGCTTCCGGCGATGCAAAAAACGCAACTGCATGCGCTACTTCTTCGGGTTCGCCAAAGCGGCTTACAGGAATGAGCAATTTCAATTGCTTTTCATCCAACCCTTCCGTCATATCGGTTTTTATAAAACCGGGGGCAATGGCGTTAACCGTAATATTTCTTTTTCCTACTTCCTGCGCCAATGCTTTGGTTGCCGCAATTACGCCACCCTTTGCCGCGGAATAATTGGTTTGCCCCGGTAACCCTTTTAACCCGGATAATGAAACGATATTGATGATTCTTCCATAACGTTTCATCAGCATATTTTGTACAATAAGCCGGGTAACATTAAAAAATCCACCCAAACTTGTATTCAATACATTATCCCATTGCTCATCTTTCATCCACATTAATAATACATCATCTTTAATACCTGCATTATTCACCAGCACCTCAATGGTATTGTCTTTATTTTCTTCTATCCATTTACCCAATACTTCGGTAACCTGCGTCCTGTCTGACACATCAAATTTCATCAGCAGTCCATCTCCGCTTTTTTCTTTTACCAGCTCCAAAGTTTTTTCTGCTTCTGCCTGGTTGCTTTTATAATTTATCAGCACATAGTAACCCATACCGGCAAGCTTTACACAAATAGCCCTGCCAATACCTCTTGAACCTCCTGTTACCAATGCGCATTTCATTATATAAGATAAAATTTATTGTAAAATAATGTTTTTAAATAAAAGTTTTGAGCAGGATAATTAAAGCCATTAAGCAAAGCCGGCTATATCATTCTCAATAAAATAATTTTTCACTTTTTCCATCTCCCGATAGCGGGGTTTATCTTCAACAAACTTCGGGAATATGCCTCTTACAGTATCGTATACTGCTTTTGTTGCAGGTGAAAGTTTTGATGAGTAATCTGCGAAATCTATTGCCTGCAAGATGGTTACCATCTGTATAGATAAAACTTCAAATGCATTATCAATTACTTTTTTAGTAATTAATGCAGCGTTGCATCCCATGCTCACTATATCCTGGTTATCATTATTGTTGGGAATACTATGCACATACATAGGAAAAGAAAGGGTTTGATTCTCCGCCACAGTTGATGTAGCTGTAAATTGCATACCCTGCATACCGAAATTAAAACCAAGCACACCAAGGTTCACAAATGGCGGGAACTTCTCGTTCAGCTTAGTATTCAGCAAATAGTTTAACTGCCGCTCAGACAACATGGAAAGTTTAGTAATAGCGGTTTTTAGTTTATCCATTTCAAGCGATACATAATCACCATGAAAATTTCCACCGTGAAATATATTATGATTCTGGTGATCAACCACAGGGTTATCATTCACAGAATTTAATTCATCAACCAATACTTTCTCAGCATTCACTATTGTATCGTATATCGGACCTAACACCTGCGTTACGCAGCGCAGCGAATAATACTCCTGCACCTTATCTTCAAACACATCATGCTTTATATTCTCCGGATTATATAAATGCTCTGACCTGCTGCGGATAAGCTTGCTGCTTTTCAGCAAATCGCGAAGCATAGATGCAATCTGATTTTGTCCCTTATGTTTTTTTACAACATTTAATTCATAGGAAAAATGATCATCATAAGCTTCAACCACTTCATTGGTCATGGCAGAAAGCAGCACGGAAAATTGCAACAGTTTTTTAGCATAGATGATATTAATCAGGCCAATACCCGTCATGGCTGATGTACCGTTCAGTATCGCCAGTCCTTCGCGTATGTGAATAGAAAGCGGTTTAATATTATATTGTTTAAAAATTGCTTCAGTAGGTTGCGGTTTACCATCAACCATTACTTCCCCCTCTCCTATTAATACCAGGGCAAGATGAGCAAGTTGCACGAGGTCGCCGCTGGCACCCACACCGCCATGTTCAAATACGCAGGGCGTAATATTATTATTGATGAGTGCAGTAAGCACTTCTACCGTTTCAGGGTGTACACCGGAATATCCCTGCGAAAGACTATTAAGCCTTGCAACCATTAAACCTCTTACAAGCGCGGCATCAAGATATTTACCACTACCGGAACTATGACTGCGGATGAGATTATATTGCAGTTGCAGCACATTTTCAGCGCTAACCTTATATTGGGCCATTGGGCCGAAACCTGTATTGATACCATATATAAGTTTCTGATCAGAAAAATGCTCTAAGAAATGAAAGCTGGCTTCCATTTTCCTGAGGGCTTTACTGTCTACTCCTACCTTTCCGTTTTTAATAACAATCTCCGAAAAATCAGCTAAAGAAAGCGTACTGGCTCCAACATTTGTCATTGAAAGAAATTATAATCTGTTAACGTACAAACGACCGCAAAAAAAATAAATAAAGCTAAATGTATCAAATATTTCTGTTTACCGAAGAGAGGCTTTAATAAAATAATACATGGAACAGGCTGATATAACGGAAGCTTACGAATGCTTTTCGGCGTTTATCAGTCATATTCGTTTCATCCGTATTCTATGCTATAGTATAATTCATTCACCCGTGCGCTTATCAATAAACTTCACAGGTTTTCGGCTCGTTTCAGGAAACTGCAGCTTCTGCATTTCTTCGGGCAGCATATATTTAATATGTGGAGATACCCGCAGTTTTGCCTGCAGGTAAGCCCTGATCTGGTGGTCGCACTCTTCCGTATTTTTTGTCGGCACCAAATACAGCAGCACTTCATCTGTGCCAATTTCGTTGGAATATACTTCAGCCACATACTCTCTTACTTCAGCCATACCATTCAGCAGTTCAAAAAGCGCCGGGGCAAAAAGTGTGGTTCCCTTAAACTTGATCATTTGCTTTTTACGACCGATCACCGGCGAAAGCCTTAAAGTATTACGCCCGCATTTGCAGGGCTCGTCAAAAGCCATGCATATATCACCTGTTTTGTAACGAAGTAAAGGCATCGCTTCCACCCCTAAGCTGGTAATAGTTACCTCACCAGGAACACCCGGAGGAACAGGTTGATTATTTTCATCCAGCAGTTCTACTATAATCAGTTCCGGCTGATGATGCCCGCCATTACCTTCCCCGCATTCTGTAAACGCGGTTTGCATTTCTGTAGAAGCATAGGTAGAAAAGAGTTTTATATTCCAGCTTTCAGTAATTTTTTTTCCTAATACATTTAAAGAAAAATCTGTATTGCGGATGTTCTCCCCAATACAAATAGCTTTTTTTACTGAGGTTGTATTGATATCTATTTTATGCTCGGCTGCAAACTGGATAAGCTTTACAATAAATGAAGGCACCGCAACAATAGTTGTTGGTTTTAACCGCGCAATGTTTTCCCATTGTAAAGAAGGCACACCCGGGCCAACCCTTACCACTCCCGCGCCCAGTTTTCGTATACCGGAATAATAGGCCATGCCTGCCATAAACTGCCGGTCGAGCGTAAGCATAAGTTGAAAAATATCATCCTGCTTACCATCTGCGCAAACAAAAGAACTATACTCATTATATGCCAGCCGCTGTAAATCATTTTCAGTTAGTGCAATAGTTACGGGGCTGCCTAATGTGCCGGAGGTAGAAGTATATTCAATGATTTTATTTTTACCCACACACAAAAAATCTTCATTATGCTGCTGTAAATCTTCTTTATTGGTAACAGGAAGCAATACCAGGTCTTTTACAGATTGTATAGCAGAGATATCAATATTACCGGTTTTAAAAAGCCGTTGATAATAGGGAGAATGTGTATTGATATATTGCAGCATTTCACCCAGCTTTTTATGTTGCATTGCGTTGATAGCGTTTTTATCCTGAAAAGCTGATTGGGGTGAATACATTATGCCGGGCTGTTGGTTTAATTGTATATATTATTGGTGCGAATGTAAAATTTTATAGGAATCTTCTAAGCAGGATGAAATAATCAAGCTCAACAAAGCCATTAAAGATATAAGCAAAAAATTGGTTCTGTTAGTATTTCACTTCCCGGGTAATTTTTATAAAAGCAATGACTATAATGTTCTTTTCTTTACAGGCTTTTCATAGTAAGAATAAGTATCAGGATTGCGAAGTAAATTGATATGCTAAAGGACGAATCTCAATTTTATACGGCATTTCTCTTTTCTTTATCAACCGCCATTTGCTTTACCTCTTCCCAGTTATAAGACTTGCCTTCGCCCTTTAAATATTTTTCCCGTTCTATCTGTATAAGCCTACGCCTTGCTGCATCCGTATCTATCTCATTCTCCAAAAGCAGATATATTGCTTCCACTTTTTTTATCCTCAATATTATCAATAAACTCGTGAAGCTTCTCTCTTATACTTGCTATTTGCATACCTGTCACATTTTACACAAATGTAATTATTATAAAACACACTTTATAACGGGTGGATTGGCGTGATACCCCTAAAACACTTCTACCGTCCACGCTCTCTCAAAAACGCCACCTGCTTCCAGCTTATTAATCCCTTCTTTCTGCGTAAAATCCTGGTTGGTATTTACGCTGTCTGCAATGCCGCACCAGGGTTCTATACAAACAAAGTCCGCATCTTTGGCCGCCCAAATGCCGAGAAATGGAAAACCGCTGAATTGAAAATTAAAGCCCTTATCCGCTTTATCAGACTTCAGACTAACCACCTGTGATTTCAAATGCTTTAACACTAAGGCATCACCATAAAACAAAGGCTTTGTCAGCGGTAATTTTTTACCGGATAAAAGCTTTACCGGTTCCGCTTCTATCAATCCGTTTTTTGAAATAGGCCAGCGACCGGCATCCTCATCTTTTTCAAACTCCAGGTAATAATCATCATAGGCAGTGCCTTCTGCAACCGGTACTTTAAAGGCAGGGTGAGCGCCAACAGAAAAATACATTGGCCTGGTGCCTCCGTTTATTACGTAATACTTAACCGACAGACTTTTGTTTTGAAGCAAGTAACTAATATAAAACCTGAAGGAAAATGGAAATTTTTGTATTGTTTCTGTGCTGGAAACGAGTGAAAAAGTGATGCTGTTCTCCGTTTTATCTGCCACAGTAAACGGCATTTCTCTGGCAAAACCATGCCGGCTTAGCCTGTAAGATCTTCCTTCATAATAATAAGTGTCGTCCTTCAGCGTGCCTACTATAGGGAAAAGCACAGGTGAATGCTTTGCCCAGAACACAGGATCGCCACTCCACATATATTCAGTATTTGTACGCTTGTCATATAAGCTGGTAAGCTCAGCACCTTTTGGGTTGATGGCTATTTTAAGCTCTTTGTTTTCGAGAAATTCCATGTGTTTTATGTATTCAGCTAAGTAAATGTAGGGCATTATTGCCTTCGCAAAACAAAAGGTCAATAATGCTCAGGCAGGGTATAAAACCAGTTCTATCTTCAAACACCTGCCGGTAAACCGGGCTCCCGCCGGAAAAGCCGGTGATGGTGCGGGGCAGGATTTTATTCCTTAAATCCACGGTTCCGGGGTTGGTATATTCCTTTTTATAGGTTTCGGTAAAACCGATCTCCACATCAGCTTTAAGCTGCTTTAGCACCCATTGCATCAGGTCAATATTAAAATCCCACAGGTAATCATAGCGGCGGTTATAAAAGTCCGCAAACTCATCTTTATAAAACTCAAACCAGGGAGAACGGTTATAAGCAGAGGCAATACTGCGCCAATGAATATTCTGCCATTTTTGCAGGTTGTCAATTTTTATATCTCTTATCATTTCATCCGAATTCCGGCCACCAACTACCGGAATACTCAAATCTATCCTTCCATTTCCACCGGCAATAAAGCAACGGTTGCGAAAACTCATTTTTTGCCATCGCTCACATTGTTCAATATTAATATACCTGAACTTTATTAAACTTTTATAATAAATAATATTTCCTAAATATTGTAAATCAATTATTAACATTAAATATTTTTAATTTTATTAGAATAATTTCTAAGAGCGGTTATAGAGAAGCAAAATTTTACCTGTACCTTATATATAATTGATTATTAAATTTTAATTAAAATAAGTTAACTACTTGATTAATAAATTAAAATATAAATTTTATCATACTAAATTTTTAATCACGGCTATTTTCTAAAATTTTCATGCGCTTAACCACCTAAAACTAATATTTTTAGCCGCAAATTTGCGAAGATTTAACCCTCCTGTTTTCTACATCTTTTAAACAGAAGCAATAAATTGCAGTCACAAATTTTTATATGAACAAAAAACTAATATCTCCTCTCCTGTTCTTTTCGGTGGCTGTAGGCTTATTTTCTTGCAGACAAATTGTCGCCCCGGAATATGTGTCGATTGATAATTTGCAGTTTGGCGGAGAGAACCTTTCCAGGGCAGTTTTATCGGCTGATGTAAAATTGTACAATCCCAATAAATCAAATCTCACCTTCAAATCGGGCAGTCTTGACATTTATGTTGACAACCGTTTGCTGGGGCATACAGAATTAGATTCAAATATTCATATTGCCAAACTCGACACATTTACCGTGCCTATTGCCGTTAACCTTAACATGAGTAAAATTTTGGGAAATGCACTTGCGCTGGGTTTGAAAGACTCGGTTTTAATCCGTTTGGATGGAAATGTGAAAGTGGGCAGGTCCGGTGTTTTTATCACAAGGCCGGTAAAATATGAGCAGAAAGAAAAATTGGATTTGCTGGGGTTTTGAGTGAATGCTGTCAGCAGGTGAGGATTGCAGGTTACAAGTTTCAGGTTACAAGTTTCAGGTTACAAGTTGCAGGTTACAAGTTTCAGGTTACAGGTTGTGCTTGCAGGTTAAACGTTTACTTTTTACAAACAGGTTTTTAATTTAAGTACCTGTAACCGGTAACCTGTAACATGAAATTAATTGAAGGCTGATGGCTGATAACTCACAGCTAAAAAAAAGAAAAGCTCCCGGCTCGTACATTAGGATAGAGGATCAGGAGCTTTCATAGGATGATCAATCAATGGATAATTGGATAAAAAGTGCTCTTCAACAGGATGATTGGATTTTCAGGTTTTCCACAGAATAAAATAGGTCTAATATTTCAATCAGATAAGGTTCAAAAAGAATTCGGTATCTGAAATTTGCTAAATATTAATTGCAGATATATAACGCATATCTTACGATAAATTGCATAAGCCCTTGTTTTTTTAGTTGAAAGTTTGATTTACAATGGATTTTCTTACAATATTTCAAATTTGCAATAATGGTTACTGCCTGATATTTCTAAGCCTGTGCCAGTAAATACTTCAATCAATTCACAAACTGGTTTGTATATTAACTAACCCTGCAAATCAACCTGTAGCTAAGCGTACCTGAATTAATATTTAAGCGGATTTCTTCTGCGGTTCCAGATATAGTTTCGAACATTCACCCAAAAAGCAATGAACATGTAAATAATAATAGGCGACCCCATAGTAAGCAGGGAAATATAAATGAAGTGTTTGCGGATAACAGTATTGGCGATGCCTATCTTTTCACCAATGTAGGAGCAAACTCCAAACACCTGCCATTCGATAAACTGCTTAAATCTGTTCATAATGCAAAATTATAAAAAATAAATAACGGGTTTATTACCTGCATGTTATTAAAGCCGTTATTTTTCGATAAATTCGCACGGATTTTCACGTCAGGATACAATTCCTGCCCACTACACGGCGATTGACAGATCCAGTAAATCAATAATCTTAAATAAAACAATCTATGGTTTTCGATCTTGATCTTATTAAAAAAACCTACGAAGCAATGCCTGCAAAGATTAAGGCTGCCCGTAAACTAACCGGTACTCCCCTCACGCTTGCAGAAAAAATTTTATATGCTCACTTATTTGAACCCGCAACAAGACCATACGAAAGAGGTAAAGATTATGTTGATTTTGCACCAGATCGCGTTGCCATGCAGGATGCAACCGCTCAAATGGCATTATTGCAATTTATGACTGCAGGAAGAGAGAAAGTAGCAGTTCCTTCTACCGTACATTGCGATCACCTTATTCAGGCTAAAGTTGGTGCAGCCCAGGATTTGGCAACTGCTGTTGATGTGAATAAAGAAGTATACGATTTCCTTTCTTCTATTTCCAATAAATATGGTATTGGTTTCTGGAAAGCCGGTGCAGGTATTATTCACCAGGTGGTGCTGGAAAACTATGCTTTTCCCGGTGGTATGATGATTGGTACCGACTCACACACCCCTAACGCAGGTGGTTTGGGAATGGTTGCCATTGGTGTTGGTGGCGCTGATGCAGTGGATGTGATGGCAGGCTTGGCCTGGGAACTTAAAATGCCTAAACTCATCGGCGTAAAGCTTACAGGTAAACTCAGTGGCTGGGCATCTGCTAAAGATGTAATTCTGAAAGTGGCAGGTATACTCACCGTAAAAGGTGGTACCGGCGCTATAGTTGAATATTTTGGTGAAGGTGCTGACAGCCTGAGCGCAACAGGTAAGGCTACTATTTGTAATATGGGCGCCGAAATAGGCGCTACCTGCTCTGTTTTTGCATATGATGAGAAGATGGCTGCTTATCTTAAAGCAACAGAAAGAGCAGCGGTTGCAGCGCTTGCAGATGGCATTAAGGAACACCTGCGCCCGGATGCTGAAGTATATGCCAATCCCGGAAAATATTATGATCAGCTAATTGAGATCAACTTAGATGAACTGGAGCCTTATGTAAATGGTCCGTTCACTCCGGATTTAGCATGGCCTATCAGCAAATTTGCTGAAGCGGTAAAAGCCAATCAATGGCCGGAAAGACTGGAAGTAGCGTTGATTGGTTCATGTACCAATTCTTCTTACGAAGATATCAGCCGTTCGGCTTCCCTGGCTAAACAGGCGATTGATAAAAACCTTAAAACAAGAGCTGAATTCACCATCACCCCAGGTAGTGAATTGGTAAGATATACTATTGAAAAAGATGGTTTCCTTAAAACCTTTGATAAAATAGGCGGTGTTGTACTGGCTAATGCCTGCGGTCCCTGTATTGGGCAATGGGCAAGACATATTGATGACCCTAACCGCAAAAATTCTATCATCACCTCTTTCAACAGGAACTTTGCAAAACGTAATGATGGTTTGGCAAGCACGCACGCTTTTGTTGCTTCGCCAGAAATAGTAACAGCATTTGCCATTGCAGGTGACCTTACTTTCAACCCGTTAAAAGATACATTGAAAAACGAGAATGGTGAAGAGGTAATGCTTGATGAACCAACCGGCGTTGAATTACCACCCAAAGGTTTTTCAGTTGACGACCCGGGTTACCAGGCTCCTGCAAAAGACGGAAGCAAAGTGCAGGTAATTGTTAATCCTGATTCACAGCGTTTGCAATTATTAGCAGCTTTCACGCCGTGGGAAGGAACTGATTTGAAAGGATTAAAACTCCTGATAAAGGCAAAAGGAAAATGTACTACCGACCATATATCAATGGCAGGCCCGTGGTTAAAATTCCGTGGTCACCTGGATAATATCAGCAACAACATGCTGATTGGTGCTATCAATTTTTATAATGATAAAACAGATACGGTAAAAAACCAGTTAAGTAACGTATATGGGCCTGTGCCTGCTACCGCAAGAGCCTACAAAGCTGCAGGCGTTGGCAGTATAGTGGTGGGTGATGAAAACTATGGTGAAGGTTCAAGCCGTGAGCATGCTGCAATGGAACCACGCCACTTAGGTGTAAGAGCAATACTGGTAAGAAGCTTTGCACGTATACACGAAACCAACCTGAAAAAACAGGGTATGCTGGCGCTTACATTTGCCAATAAAGAAGATTATGAAAAAGTGCAGGAAGATGACAGCATAGATATACTCGGCTTAACCACTTTTGCTCCAGGCAAGCCTTTAACTGTTGTGCTGAATCATAAAGATGGCACTTCTGATTCCATTACTGTAAATCATACTTATAATGATCAGCAGATACAATGGTTTAAAGAAGGCGGTGCATTAAACCTGATAAGAAAACAATTTGCAAAATAATTGCGGTTAGTAAATTAGAAAAGGTCCTGGCGGGTTGCCGGGACTTTTTGTTTGCAGATGTCACGAAGATAGCCGCGAACATTTTTTGAATGGGGATAGCCATGAATGCACGAATGGAAAAAAGTTTCAGATTATAACCCCCTTATACTGCTTCAAAATGTTGTTCCAATTCAATTGACCATCTGAATAAGTTTATTATCTTACTGCCCCAAAATATAATTCATTGCTATATGAAACGATTCTTTGAATCTTCATCTATTTTTTTTCTACTAATCATTATGTTTATGTCATCCTGTAATCAACCCGAACAAAAAAAAGTTGATAATACCACAGCGCCTCAAAAAGGCAGTTATGCTTATGATATTTCTTTTCTGAAAAAATACCTGAAGCATATCATTGAGCTTAGAAACAACGATGGTGCAAGAGTTTTAGTTACAGGAGATTACCAGGCAAGGGTAATGACAAGTTCCGCGGATAATGATGCCGGCAATAGTTTTGGCTGGATAAATTATGATCTTATCGCTTCACAAAAATTCAAGCCGCAGTTTAACGCGGTAGGTGGTGAGGAACGGTTCTGGATCGGTCCTGAGGGTGGACAATATTCATTTTATTTTAAGAAAGGAGATTCATTTAATATAAAACAATGGCAGGTTCCGGCCATTATTGATACTATTGCCTATAAGCCGCTAAAAGAACATAGTAGCAGTGTAACCTTTTCGCAGGAAGCTATAGTAAACAATTATAGCGGCACTCCATTTAAAATTGAAATTACCAGATCAATTCAACTGCTTGATCAACCTTCATTGCAGAATCGTTTACATGCGGCTGTGCCTGCGGGTGTAAAATGGGTTGCATATGAAACCACTAATAAGGTAAGAAATACGGGAGACAGTGAATGGAAAAAAGAAACAGGATTACTGTCTGTCTGGCTGCTTGGTATGTTTACACCTTCAGATGAAACGGTAACTATTGTGCCTTTCAAAAATATTCCGGATGCAAAAAATTATATAACAGATAATTATTTCGGAAAAATCCCGGAAGATCGTTTACGCGTTAGCGATAGTGCTTTGCTTTTACGATGCGATGGCAGGCACCGCAGTAAACTTGGATTATCGCCCGTAATTGCAAAACCGCTTGCCGGCAGTTTTGATTTTAAAAGAAATATTCTTACACTTATATTGTTCACGGTAAATACTGAAGGATCATATGTAAACTCCAAATGGGAAATGCAGAAAGAACCGTATAAAGGAGATGTGGTAAATGCATATAACGACGGACCTTTGCAGGATGGATCGCAATTGGGGCCTTTTTATGAACTGGAATCTTCTTCCTCGGCATTGCCTTTAAAACCGGGCGAAACACAACAATACAAGCAGGTAACCTGCCATTTTGAAGGCGATTATAAAGGATTGGAACAACTGGCGCAGCAACTGCTCGGCGTAAAACTGGAGAGTATTAAAATGAAATAATTTTCTCTTTGAGATACTGAAAATAAAACAGCGATGAAATTATATAAAACTTCCGGCGGAATTATTTTGAATGCAAATGGCACATTTTATACAATAAATGAAGATTTTGACACCGTAATAAACAGGGATAATCTATATAATTATTTATCATTAACCGGAAAGTTTACAACGATTGCTCCTGAAGAAGCAAAGCAATTAATACAAAACTCATTGCTGCCGCCTATAGGCACACAGGAAGTTTGGGCAGCGGGTGTAACTTATTTGCGCAGCCGCGATGCACGTATGGAAGAATCTAAAGAATCTGGTGGCGCTACATTTTATGATAAAGTCTATATTGCAGAAAGACCTGAGCTATTCTTTAAATCACTCCCCCATCGCGTAGCGGGTCATGAACAAAATGTATATATAAGAAAAGATTCCAAATGGGATGTGCCTGAACCAGAGCTTACCTTATATATCAACTCAAAAGGAAATATCCAGGCTTATAGTGTGGGCAATGATATGAGCTCAAGAAGTATTGAGGGTGAAAACCCGCTATATCTTCCACAGGCTAAAACGTATGAAAGAAGCGCTGCACTCGGGCCTTGCCTTTATATTCCCGAACAGCCTATCAATCCGGATACAAACATCCACATGGTCATTAACAGGAATAATGCATTGATATTTGAAGGCGCCATAAAAATCAGCCAGATGAAAAGAACATTGCCTGAGCTGGCAGGGTTTCTTTTCAGGGAAATGGATTTTCCGAATGGCTGTTTCCTGATGACAGGTACCTGCCTTGTACCTGATAATGATTTCACTTTGCAGCCTGGCGATAGTGTAAGCATTTCTATAGATGAAATAGGAACGTTGACAAACAAGGTGACTTACCGTTCCCTTAATTAGTACGCGAAATAAAACTTTAATGCATTAAGGAGCATAATTTACCAGCTTCCGCCTGCGCCACCACCGCCAAAGCTACCGCCGCCAAAACCACCAAATCCACCGCCGCCTGAGCTGCCACCACCGCTCCATCCGCCGCCAGAACTACCGCCCCCACCGCCCGGGAACCACCAGATAGGAGGAACGCCACCATCTCTATAGCCACGGCGACTCATAAAGGAGCCACCGCCACCTCCTCTGCGTGAAATTATCATAACAATAATAAAAATGATAATGAGCACCACAAATACAGGCACACCGCTTGACTTACCCCTGTCTGCATAACCCTTAGGCGGAGTGTATTCGCCTGCCGCCGCCTGCATTATAGCAGTTGTTCCTTCATCTATACCGCGGTAAAAATCATTGCCCCTGAAATTGGGGAGAATATCATTCTCTACAATCTGCTTACAGGTAATATCTGGCAAAGCGCCTTCAAGCCCATACCCGGGCGCTATAAAAACTTTCCTGTCGTCTTTGGCAATTAAAAAAACAACACCATTGTTGAACCCTTTGTTTCCAACACCCCATAGTCTACCTAAGGTTGTTGCATATTCAACAGGTTCATATCCATCTAAAGACTTTATAATAACTACAGCAATCTGGTTCGAAGTTGTATCGTCGTAATTCTTCAGCTTATGTTCCAGCATTTCCTGCTGCAACTGGGTAAGTGTATTGGTAAAATCATTTACCAGCCGGGGAGGATTGGGCGCAGCAGGAATAATTTTATCTACCTGCGCATAAGCGCCGAGGGAAATAAAAAATAATATGACAAATAAATATTTCTTCATTACAATCAAATAACGCCTGTCCAACTATTTTCCAAACACAATTTCGTCGGGCAGCTCATTTTTATCTGTATTGGAATTATAAGGAAAATGTTCCCGAAGGGCAGCGCCTACTTCTGTAACAATTTTCACTATTCCGTCACAGAAATGCGCTGCATTAAATTCGCTTAGTATATGCTTCACTGCGTTGCGCCAAAATTCATCCCCTACTTTTTTATGAATGCCATCATCGCCGAATATAGCTAACTGGTGATCTTTAATAGCTATATACAGCAACACACCATTTCGCAATGCTGTTTTCTCCATCTTCAACCCGTAAAATAATTCTACTGCACGGTCAACAGGATCAACAAAACGGCAACGGCTTTCTACATACACGCGTATCTCGCCACTGGTAAGCCTTTCAGCTTCCCTTATAGCATCAACAATGCGCTGATTTTCTTCCGGAGAAAAAAAGTGCTTTACTTTTTGGGAGAAAATAGAAAACATGCAGAACTAGGCTGTTACTTAATATTGAAATTAATATCTGGCGCTTTATCCGAACCCGGATCAGCTTTATAATAAGCTTTCTCAGTAAAACGGAAAATACCGGCAAAAATGCTATTCGGAAAAGTTTTTACACTAAGATTATAAGCATTCACCTGGGCATTATAATCCACTCTGGCCGTATTTATTCTATTTTCTGTTCCTTCAATCTGTGTTTGAAAATCACGAAAAGCCTGAGTTGTTTTTATATCCGGGTAAGCTTCTGCAACGGCCATTAATTTATTAAATGCGCCTTGCAATTGTCCTTGTGCCTGCTGGAATTGTGCAAGTGTGGCGGGGTCGTCAATATTCACATTTACACTGGTAGCTTTAGCCCTGGCCTCAATTACTTCTTTTAATGTAGATTTCTCAAAATTGGCGGAACCCTCAATTGTCTTGATAACACTATTGTATAAGTCTGTTCTTCTCTGATACTGTGTTTCCACATTACTCCATGAATTTTTTACAGATTGATCCCCTTTTACCAATCCATTATAACTATTGCAGCCGCAACCGCCCAGTAATAAGATTGCACCAAGAATAACAATCAAAATAAGACTTTTTGATTTCATATGTATAGCTTTAAAATTTTAGTAAAAATACAGAACCTCATACATTAGCAAAACTTATTTTGTATTCTGGTAAAAGTCGCCGGCTATTAAGCCTATTTCTTCTTTAGTCAATTTTTCTTTTCCCGTGGCTATAACTATTCTGTAGCGAAATGCAACAGATTGTCCCTGCTTTAAAGTGAGATTAAGCATTTGTTTTCCTTTGCTGAATACTTTTTGCCCCAGCGGGTTAGCGGCAAAAAGCCCATAGCCTCTTGCATGCCAGTAAGTAGGATAACCGGGGTTGCGCGGATGATCTATAATTACAATACTGGCAGTATCTTCTCCTGTTTTTCCATACAGCATACACCACTGGGCACGGGTAGCCCAAACACTGTCGCCGGTTATACCTTCGCTGGTTATATAATTGCCGGAAGGCACTTTGTCTGCGCTGGCATCTACCACGGTTACATTGCCCTTATCATCTTTAAATGTTTTTTTCTCGTTCGATGGAAGTTCAAGTTCGTGCGCTACACGCAAACCGAGCATACCATCTTTTACATCGGGCATATTCACATCTGTTTTTGCAGTAAGTATTGTTATCCTGTCAATAATTCTTTTGTTTTCATCTGCCTTAAACAAATAGGTTGTTGTTTCATCAAGCAATACCTGTTTTTTCTGGTTCTCCCAGGTGGCGGCAACTTTAATTTCTCCTTCTTTACCGCCTTTGGCTTTCAGAATTTTTTGTGTTTTTATCCAACCGTATTTATCTTTTTTATCTGCGGGAATAGCAAAGGAATTGTTCCAGAAATCAAGCCCGTTCACACTTTCATAATTTAACCATAAACCTGTGTGGTGCGGGTGGTCTGTGGGTTCGTTAGGGCGTGGTTTAAAAGGAAAGCCACGGGTTACCAACTGGCCATCAGGCGCATATATGGGATAGAGAAAATGTTTTTCCAGCGTATCAGTATATATTAATTCGGTAAATGGTTTGCCATTAACCGTAACCGTAATTTTTTTATCAGCTTCCACAGGTGTTACTTCAATATTCAGGAGGTTTTTTTTTGACTGTGCAAATAATACACCTGGTGCACACGTAAATGCCATAAATAAAGACAAGCTAAAAAAGAAATGGTTTCTTCTCATAATTAAACGTTTATAAATTAGTATCCTGTTATTCAGTTTCGCTCTTAATTAAATAACTTTAGAGTTACGGATTAAATAAAGCTACTATTCTTTCATTAATACTCAATAAAAGAAGTTTGATATGAAAAATTCAAGAAGAGCATTCATTAAAAAAAGTGCCATGACCGGCGTTGCAACTTATATGGGAACACTTGGGCTGAGCGCTAAAAGCTATAGCAGGATTGTTGGTGCTAATGATCGGGTGAATGTTGGCGTTATCGGTTATTCTGATCGTTTCAGAAGTGCCTTGCTGCCTTCCTTTTTAAGTCTGCAAAAGGAATTAAATTTTGATATGATTGCGCTTGCAGATCTGTGGAAAAAAAGAAGAGAAGACGGGCAGGCTTTTTTGAAAGGAAAACTTAATCATGATATTACTACTTATCTAAACGATGAAGCATTACTTGCTTCAAAAGATGTGGACGCCGTATTTATAAGCACAGCAGATTTTCAGCATGCCTTACATACTGTGGCTGCGGTTAAAGCAGGTAAAGATACTTATACAGAAAAGCCACTGGCAGAAACAATGGAAGATGCCCGCGCAGTATTGAAAGCAGTAAATGAAAGTGGTAAAGTTGTGCAGATAGGTTCGCAAAGAAGAAGTGGCGCTACATATAAAGCGGCATATGATTTTATAAACCAGGGTAAGTTCGGGCCGATAGTGATGGTGGAATTAATATGGAATGTAAATCAGCCCGGCCGCTGGCGCAGACCGGATGTTGTGCCTTTGCTTAAGGAAGAAGATACGGACTGGAAAAGATTTTTGCTTAACAGGCCTGCGGATAAATTTGATCCGAGAAAATATCTTGAGTTCCGTTTGTTCTGGCCATATTCATCAGGTATACCGGGGCAATGGATGTGCCACCAGATTGATACGGTACACTGGTTCGCTAATCTGCCTCACCCAAGAAGTGTAGCTGTAAATGGCGGTATTTATACCTGGAAAGACGGCAGAAAAAATGCCGATACACTTACCGCAGTTTTTGATTATGGGCCGCTCAACGATTCATCATCAGGCTTCCAGGTAATTTTCAGTTCACGCATGAACAATGCAGCAGGCGATGTAAAAGAAATATATTACTCCAATGGCGGAACACTGAACCTTGATACCAATAAAATAAATGCAGAAGGCGGCTTAACAGAAAAATATGCAAAGGCGATGGATATGAAGGCAAACATGCTTACCGAAATGTCGCTGAATGATATGGCAACAAAAGTAACTACTGATGCCAATACCGGCAGCGATGATCTAACGGTGGCGCATGTACGAAACTGGATGGAATGTGTGCGCAGTCGTAAAAAACCAAATGCTCCTATTGAAGCGGGATATAATCATGCTAAAGCAGTAATTATGTCGAACGCAGCATTCAGAACAGGCCAAAAAGTAACATTTGATGAAAAGACACAGGAAGTGATGGCCGGAGGAAAAGTGTTTAAATATTGAACGATCAGCTATGGGCTATGGGCTATCAGTCACAGCTCTTAGCTCTTAGCCCATAGCCGACAGCTAAATTTTCAAACCATGCGTAACATCTTTTTTCTTTTATTATCAGTATGCTTTTTTTCGCAGCTTAATGCACAAACAACCTATGCGGAAAAGTTGGGTTATCCTAAAGGTGCTAAGGTTATTATTCTGCATGTGGATGATATGGGCATGTCGTATGAATCTAACACAGGCGGAATAGAAGCCATGACAAAAGGAGTAGCAAATTCCTGTAGTGTTATGATGCCTTGCCCCTGGGTTCCGGGCTTTGTGCATTATATGAAAGAACATCCGGGTATTGACGCAGGACTTCATCTTACCCTAACTTCTGAGTGGAAAGATTACCGCTGGGGACCGCTTACCGGCAAGCCTGCTTCGCCGGGTTTGGTTGATGCAGAAGGCGCTATGTGGCATAGTGTGCAAGACGTGGTAAAACATGCCAGCGCCGATGAAGTAGAAGCTGAAATAAGAGCGCAGATAGAGCGTGCAAAAACAATGGGGTTTGAACCAACGCATCTTGATTCGCACATGGGTACTTTGTTTGCAACGCCCGCTTTTGCTGAACGGTATATTAAAGTAGGTATTGATTATAAAATACCTGTTATGTTTCCAGGCGGGCATAATACATTAATTACTGGAGAAATGAAAAGCACACCGCAGGTTTTAGCAAAAGCGTGTGAGGCTGGTGCCTTGTTATGGAATGCCGGGTTGCCTGTACTTGATGATTTATACGCTGACAGTTACGGATGGAAATTACCTGCAGGTGTGGAACCGACAGATGATAATCTCCGGAAAATGAAAACAAAGCAATACATTGAAATACTGAAAGCACTTAAGCCGGGTGTTACAATGATTATTATGCATTGCACGCATATTACTGAAGTATTTCCTTATATCTCCGACTCCGGCCCTACCCGCAGGGGCGACTTACTTGCTATGATGGATCCTGAATTTAAAAAAGCCCTGGAAAAAGAAGGCATTGTATTAACTACCTGGAGAGAGTTAAAACAGCGAAGAGATAGGATAAAGTAAAATAATTACCGGCGGGTATACCTGCGCGAAATCCACGAGAGATTAAATTTAAGCGAGAGAAAGATAGCTTTAAAAAGTATAAAGTTTGCCGCATCCTGCGCGTGAGACGTAAAAAAGATCTTTCCATTATGTATCTTTTTTACATATTGAAAGGAGTTCTCCCTTCGGTCTATATTTTGTCTGTATAAGATGTAGCTCATAGATTAATAGGGTACATAAAAACTTATATCTAAAGTATAGATATACTCATAGTAGGGCAATTTTTTTCGATGAATGTATTTACTTTTAAGGCAGGCATATCATTTATTTCTTTTTAGGTTTTTGTTTTTTATTTAAGAAAAGTCAATTATTATACCTGCCCGGGAAAGTCGTTTAAAATCGATTCAATAAAACCATAGCAATGAAAAATTTTATCGCGACTATAGCATTCTTTTTGTGAATGTTTATTAATTACGCACAACAGCAACCTGTTTTATTAAAACATACTACGCTTATTGATGGTAATGGAGGTAAAGCCATTGAAGATATTGATGTATTGATACAGGGAGATAAGTTTTCTAAAATAGGAAAAGCACTAAAAGCCGGAAATGCTGTAATAAAAGATATGACCGGTAAAACAATTATGCCTGTTTTAATAAGCGGTCATAGTCATACCGGTAATATTATTGGCACACAAAGCAGCGCTGTTAATTATACAAGAGATAATTTGCTTCATCACTTAAAACGCTATGAACAATATGGCGTTGGCGCTTTATTATGCATGGGTACAGATCGTCCATTAATTTTTAATGGTTTCAGGGATTCTTCTGTTGCCGGCTTATTGCCCGGCGCAAGAATGTATTCAGCAGGTTTTGGATTTGGTATGCCGGGCAATCCTCCTGCCGCGGCTTTTGATATAAACCATGTGTTTACTTCCGGTAACGATCCTGAAATTGCAAAACAGGTTGCTATACTCGCTAAACTTAAACCATCATTTGTAAAAATATGGGTAGATGATTTTGGCGGATCAAATAAAAAAATGCCGCAGGATATTTATACCACCATTATAAAAGAAGCACACAAACATGGTTTGCGTGTAGCATCGCATGTGTATTACCTTGAAGACGCACATAAGCTGATTGATGCGGGCGTGAATGTTTTAGCACATAGTATACGTGATAAAGAAGTGGATGATGCGTTGCTGAAAAAAATGAAGGAGAAAAATATTGTGTATATCCCAACGCTTGCAAGGGAGGTATTTGAATTTATATACGCTGAGCATCCATCGTGGATAAATGATAATTTTTTTAAAAATGCGCTTGAACCCGGCGTATACGAAATGCTCACTTCGCCCGACTGTATCAACAACATAAAAAATTCAGCAGGATATGCGAGAAATAAAAAAGGGTTAGAGATAGCGATTAAAAATCTCAAAAAAATATATAATGCCGGTATAATGGTGGTAATGGGTACAGATTCAGGCGCTACGCCTGCCAGGGCAGAAGGTTTTGCAGAACATCTTGAACTGGAGCTGATGGTAAGTGCAGGATTAACTCCTTTACAGGTAATTAATATAGCAACTAAAAATGCTGCAAAATTTTTAGGTTGTGATGCAGCTTACGGAACAATTGCACCAGGCAAAAAAGCAGATTTCATTGTATTATCTAACAACCCCGAAAGCAATATTTTGAATACAAGAAGTATAATATCAGTATGGAAAAATGGAGCTGAAGTAAAATAATATAAAAGAATATTATTCCGCAATATACCATTTACCTTCATCATCTTTAGCATAGCTGAATCCATTACTCATTACATGTAGCTCTCGGTTATGCTTAGCGCTGAAATGGCTGTTTTTTTCATACACACGAATACCATTATTTTCTCTTGTAAGATAAGTTACAAGCGCGGTTAATGTAGGCTGAATATCATGCAGCCATTCTTCTTCACCTTCTTTTACAAATGCCTGGCTCATAGTTGTTGTGTATAAGGCGTGAGGTATAAGGTAAAAAGTGTAGGGTGTGTCTTCACCTTACACCCTTAATAGTCCGAATAGCGTGTCGCTTTCATTAAAATAATATCTGACTTTGAAACATTTTTTTGGTATTCCGGTTTTGCAGAAAGCGCTTTCCATTCATTGTCGCTCCTGAATGTATCCCAATGTGCATCGCGGTCTTTCATGTTTTCAAAACTTGTCATATACATCAGGTTTGGCATTCGGCTTCCTGCAATAACGCCTGCATAAAACACTGCGTTAAAATTTAACCTTTTAAACAACGGCACTTCACCACCTTCATTAAACATATGTACTTTGTTACGATAAATTTTTTCAGTGTAACCTTCATAGCTTCTTAACTCATATATATGTTCTTCTTTAGGAGAAGTTAACCGGGGCAACTGCATTACAGGTGCTGTTGTAAAAGCATTCAGTAAAATTGATTCATATCTTGTATACGGCGGTGCAGTATAAGGCGCGTTGATATAATCATTACCGGATTTCATGTATTCCGGATTTTTTTCCATTTGTTGCATGAGGTTAATCATTTGCGCTGTTGTTGCAAAAGGAAGAATTACATATAATCGCTTATCCGTTACAGTGTCGTTACTCACCGGTTTAAATACACCAATGCTTTTAACGCCTGCTTTATGAGCAGCAGGTATAAAAGCCTTTTCATAATATCCGTCTAATATATCTTCCTGTTCTTTGGTATTGAAATGATATACTTTTATTTCGTAGAATTCCTGTTTTTGCTGGGCATTAAGCAAACCAATGGTTGATAAAAAAGAAACTGATAAAAAGAAAGCTTTTTGAAACATAGCCGGGTAAATTTCTCTAAAGCTAAGTATTTTTAATGTTTTGCAATATATGCTTGTTAATTGAAGAAGCAGGATGTTAACTGCATAAAACAAGCAGAAATGATTTACTGCCTAAATAATATTATTTACTATAACAATAATTCACATTTTTTTATTTTGCCTGATTTTTTAACAGCTTGCCGAAATAAAAAAATTACCTATATCTTCATAACAAATATTTCTCTTGAACCTGACTGAAGAACAAATACTTGCACTTGCGCCTGATGAATCTTCCAAAAAATCCGGGAAGGATTTGGCAAATGCTTCCAAATGGGTAACCAAATCTTTCAATGATCAGGCTTTATGGGGCGAATGCCAGGGAAGCGGCAGCAAGCCATATCAAACACAGGTTGATCTGTCCGGTATTGCTTTTAAATGTTCCTGTCCCAGCCGTAAGTTTCCCTGCAAGCACGGGATTGGTTTGTTGTTGCTTTTTTCCCGGCAAAAAAATATTTTTTCAGAAGCGGAACTGCCTGCGTGGGTAAACGAATGGCTCGGCAAGCGTGCTGAAAAGCAGGAAAAGCAGGTAGAGAAAAAAGATGCTCCTGTTGATGAAGCCGCCCAATTAAAGCGTCAGCAGGCAAGAGTAAAAAAGGTAAATGATGGCATACAGGAACTGAAGCTGTGGCTAAAAGATATTATACGCAACGGTATACTATTGATGCCAGAAAAAGGTAATGCTTATTTTGAAGGAATGGCAAAGCGCATGGTGGATGCCCAGGCTCCGGGATTGGCTAATATGGTAAGACAATTGGGTGCAATAAATTTTTATGCAGAGGGCTGGGAGAGCATTTTTCTTGAACAGTTATCAAAAATATATACAGTTGCAGAAAGTTTTTTGCATATAGATGCACTGCCGGATGTATTGCAGCAGGATATTCGCACAGGTATTGGTTTTACACAAAGCCATGAAGAATTAAAAAGCCAGGATGGCATAACAGATATTTGGCTGGTGCTCAGCAAGCAAACAAGTGAAGAAGATAATATCACTACTGAAAAGTTCTGGCTGTATGGTACAAAAACCAGGCAACATGCGTTGGTGCTGCAATTTATAGTTCGCGGGCAGGGCGGACAATTAAGCCTGATGCCCGGCTTATTTATAGAAGCGGAATTGGTTTTCTTTCCATCAGTAACTCCTTTAAGAGCATTGGTGAAAAAGCAAATAGCTATCACTTCGGCTATATCTTTCAGTAAGTATAATAACTGGCTGCAGGTGGCAGAAGCTGAAACGCAGTATAGTAGTATATTGCCGTTAGGCGGTGAGCGCGCCTATACCGTACAACAATTAAAGCCGGTGCAAATAGCAGGAAAATGGTGGTTAAAAGATGCGGAGGGCAGTATAATGCTTTTGCAGAATGAAAACAAAGTGATATGGAACCTGCTTGCCCTAAGTGGCGGCGACGCGTTGGATATGACGGTGATAGGAAAGGAAAAAGACTTTGAAGCGGTTGGAATATGGAAGGATGAAACGTATACTATTTTGTAAAGAGAAGTAATCTTACGTATGGAATTTTGGGATGATATTGTTAACACCGCCATGATTGGCACCGATAAAAAACAAACAACGCCTGCATTGCTTCCACAGGAGCTTGCGGAAGCTACCGGGATAATCCAGGCTAATACGGCGCTCGACAAAGAAGAAATGTTTTTACAGACTGCTGCTGTAGCGCTTAACTTCCGGCAAAGTGGTTTTGTGCCTGTGCATAATGCATCTGATATCGAAAAGGCGCCATCGGAAGAAAAAAAATATTGCAGCAATGATGCGCTGCAATGTTTAAAAAATATTCTTTCAGAAGAATCAGTTCCTTTACTGCAATTGTGGCTTGAGCAATGTGAAAGCAAACAACGGGTTGTTTCGCCGGTATTAGTTCCGGCATTGTTAGCTGCTGCCGTGCAGCAAAAAAAGTTACAATTACTTGTACATGCATGTTGCGGCAGACGTGGAGAATGGCTGGGAAAATTCAATACGCAATGGAATTTTTCGTCTGGCGATGCTCCGGAACAGGTATGGCAAACCGGTACTATGGAAATGCGGAAAAATATTTTCGGGGAGATAAGAAAAGCTAATCCTGCGCAGGCATTGGAATGGTTACAACAAACCTGGAAAGAAGAAGACGCTAACGCGAAAACTGCTTTTCTTGAACTGATGTATACGGGTATAAGCGAAGCTGACCTTCCTTTTCTTGAATCGCTGTCTGGGGAAAAAAGTAAAAAGGTAAAAGACGAAGCGATGCACCTGCAACGCTGTGTTCCATCTTCGCCTATAGTTACCCGTTACCAGCAGGCTTTGGCGCAAAGGGTTCATCTCAAAAAAGAAAAAGCGTTGCTGGGGTTAATGAATAAATCATTTTTGCTTTTTAATGCTTCACCGTTGGAAGATGATATATATAAATCCGGGATTGAAAAACTCAGCAATAGCAAAGAATTTACGGACGATGAATATATATTATTTCAATTAACAGAATCTGTGCCGCCTTCATTTTGGGAAAAGCAATGGCAATGTAAGCCCCGGGAAGTAATTGATCATTTTCAAAAAAATGAAGTGGCTAAAAAACTGGTACCTGCTATAGTAAATGCTGCGGTAAAATTTAATGACAGGGATTTTGCCATCGCGTTGATGCAGTATAGCGAGGTGTTTTATATTGATATTCTTCCATTATTGCCTTCGCAACAGCAGGAGCATTATGGCATAAAATTTTTCTCCGGTCACCCGGATAGTATTTTACAGTATGCCTTGCAATACGAAAAAGAGTGGAGCCTGGAATTGGCTACACTTATTTTTAATCATGCTTCAAAAAATCCGTACCAGTATTCAAAGTCATTTTTCAATATACATATTCATTTAATTCCTGCTTCTGTTATACCTGAGCTGGAAAAACTTTCACCGGCTGAAGATTATTATAAAACCATGTGGACAAACACTTGTGCATATATAACCAAACTTGTTCAACTTAAACATCAAACCATAAACGCATTTAAAGTATAAAACCTATTGTATGTCAGCAACAGCACTACGTCAGCACGCCGAACAATTATTTGCGGAAGAGCTTGAAGAGCTCAGCAAACAGGATGAGCTTAAAAAACCTGCCAACTGGAAACTCTCTCCGCAGTCAGTTGTAAAATATTTGGTTGGCGGCAAACTTAAAAACGGTTTTGAAGTATCACCCAAATACATCGGTAATAAAAGATTAATGGAAATAGCGGTAGCAACGCTTACCACCGACCGTGCATTATTATTATACGGTTTACCGGGTACTGCAAAAAGTTGGGTGAGCGAACACTTATCAGCAGCCATCAGCGGTAACTCTGCCATGATTGTGCAAGGCACCGCGGGCACCGGCGAAGAAGCCATACGTTACGGATGGAATTATGCACGATTGCTGGCAGAAGGCCCTTCAGAAAAAGCATTGGTGGAAACGCCTGTGATGCGGGCAATGAAAGAAGGCACGATAGTGCGCATAGAGGAACTGACACGTATAGGCGCAGATGTGCAGGATTCGCTGATTACTATTTTATCTGAAAAAACATTACCCATTCCCGAATTGAATACAGAAGTACAGGCCGTGAAAGGATTTAATGTTATTGCTACTGCCAACAATCGCGATAAGGGTGTGAACGATTTATCAAGTGCATTGAAGCGCCGTTTTAATACCGTGATATTGCCGGTACCTGATTCAATGGAAGAAGAAATCGATATTGTAAAACGCAGGGTGGAAAGTTTTGAAAAGGTAATGGAATTACCTGCAGAACCGCCGGCATTGCAGGAGATACGCCGCATTGTTACCATATTCAGAGAGCTAAGAAACGGCGTAACGCTGGATGGCAAAACAAAACTAAAAGTACCAAGCGGAACATTAAGCACAGCAGAAGCCATATCTGTGGTGAATAACGGGCTTTCCATGGCTGCCTATTTTGGTGACGGGCAATTAAAAGCAAATGATCTTGCTGCCGGTATTATCGGCGCAGTAGTAAAAGATCCGGTGCAGGATAAAATTGTTTGGCAGGAATATTTGGAAACTGTGGTGAAACCACGCGAGGATTGGAAAGATGTGTATAGGGCGTGCAGGGAACTACTTTGAATAGGCAGAAGAGTGAAGGCAGGGAATAGACGGGAGGGAGAAGATGAGGGCGTAAGGCGTAAGGTTAAAGACGTAAGGCAGAAGGATAGTAGATACTGCCTACTCACTACTTACTAATCACTATTTAAAATACCTATATGAATGATTTCAGTTACAAAAAGCTAATCGTTTGGCAGAAAGCGATAAGATTATTGAAATTAACATATACTATTGTAGCTAAGCTTCCAAAACACGAAGAGTTTAATTTGAAAGACCAATTGAGAAGAGCGTCTTTATCTGTTTCGTCAAACATTGCAGAAGGCTCGTGCAGGAAATCTTTATTGGAACGAAAAAGATTTTATGAAGTAGCCAGGAGTTCTGTTATTGAAATAGATTCTCAATTAGAAGCAGGGATTATATTAGAATATATAACGCCGCAGGATTGTATAGAAATAAACAACATAATTATTGAAGAATTTAAAATGCTTACTAAAATGATGGAGAGAGAATAGGCAGGGAGAATAGGCAGGAAAGAATAGGCAGAAAAGAATAGGCAGGAGGGAGTAGGCAGAAGGATAGTACAATACTGCCTCCTTACTACTTACTCCTAACTATTCTAACTATTCATTGTTCAAATATTGAAGAATTTAAAATGCTTACTAAAATGATGGAGAGAGAATAGGCAGAAAGAATAGGCAGGAAAGAATAGGCAGAAAAGAATAGGCAGAAAAGAATAGGCAGGAGGGAGTAGGCAGAAGGATAGTACAATACTGCCTCCTTACTACTTACTTCTCACTATTCTTACTTCTCACTATTCAATTATTGAAAAATTTAAAATGCTTACTAAAATGATGGAGGGAGAATAGGCAGGAAAGAATAGGCAGAAAAGAATAGGCAGAAGATAGAAGCAGGCAGAAGGATAGTACAATACTGCCTCCTTACTACTTACTTCTCACTATTCTTACTTCTTACTTCTCACTATTCAATTATTGAAAAATTTAAAATGCTTACTAAAATGATGGAGGGAGAATAGGCAGGGAGAATAGGCAGAGAGAATAGGCAGGAAAGAATAGGCAGAAAAGAATAGGCAGGAGGGAGCAGGCAGAAGGATAGTACAATACTGCCTCCTTACTACTTACTTCTCACTATTCTTACTTCTAACTATTCCAACTATTCTTACTTCTAACTATTCATCATGTCAACACATATACTTGGTATAAGGCATCATGGTCCGGGTTCGGCGAGGAATGTGAAAAATTTCCTGGAAGAAATAAAGCCGGATATAGTATTGGTGGAAGGCCCACCCGAAGCGGATGAAATATTGCAATGGGCTGTGCATAATGAGCTGAAGCCACCCGTAGCTATTTTATGTTATCAGCCTGATGACCCTAAACAGGCATGCTTCTATCCATTCGCAGAATTTTCGCCGGAGTGGCAGGCAATTTTATATGCGAAGCAACATAATATTCATGTGCGGTTTATGGATTTGCCCATAGCGAACCAGTTTGCGTTAGAGAAAGAAAATAAAAAACAGGTAGATGAAAATGCAGATAGCGATAGCGTTGAGCCAAAAAAATCAACAGATACTAATGAAGCGCATACAGATGTAATAACCGATAAGGAAGAAAATATTGTTCAGTCCATTAAAAGAAATCCAATTGCCTATCTCGCCGATGCGGCAGGCTATGATGATGCAGAGAAATGGTGGGAGCACATGTTTGAATACCGCAATAATAATGAGCAGGTATTCGACGCCGTAGCGGAGGCGATGCAAACATTGCGCAGCCATCTTCCGCAGGAAGACAATAAAATGGAAGTCTTGCGTGAGGCACACATGCGCAAAACAATACGACAGGCAGAAAAAGAAATGTTCCAGAACATAGCAGTAATATGCGGAGCCTGGCATGCACCTGTGTTAAAAGAAATGCCAAAGCAAAAAGAAGATAATGATTTATTGAAAGGATTGCCAAAAGAAAAAGTAGCATGCACCTGGGTTCCATGGACGTATGGCAGGCTTGGCTCCTGGAGCGGGTACGGCGCCGGTATACATTCGCCCGGCTGGTATGAACACACCTGGCAATATGCCAATGATGATGGTACAAGATGGATGGCCAAAGTAGCGGCGCTATTCCGGAAAAATAAAATGGATACTTCGGTGGCGCATGTAATAGAATCTGTTCGATTGGCCGATTCTCTGGCTGCGTTGAGAAATCTTTCCAAAGCAGGATTAGAAGAATTGAATGAAGCTACCCTGAGCGTTTTATGCAATGGTGAAAATATTTTGCTGAATCTTGTGCACGATGAATTGATGGTGAGCAATAAAATAGGCGAAGTACCTACCGATATACCAAAGCCGCCATTACAGGTTGATATAGAAAAGCTGCAAAAAAGATTACGACTACCTGCAACCGCAGACTTCAAAGATTATACACTTGATTTACGTAAGGAAGGCGATTTGGAAAGAAGTGTTTTTCTGCATCGCTTAAAATTATTGAATATAGGATGGGGAGCTAACACTAACGTGAGTGGTAAAGGAACATTTAAAGAGCAGTGGCGACTGCAATGGGATCCGAATTTTTCAATTGAAATTATTGAAAAAGGTGCGTGGGGTAATACTGTGGAAGAAGCCGCTGCACAATTTGTTATTCATTATGCAAAAGAAAATAACAGTTTGCAGGAAGTATGTATTTTACTGCAACAGTCTATTCCTGCAGAATTATCAAGGGCGATTGATAGTTTAATTTCGCAGGTAAATAACCTGGCGGCTGCCAGTGCAGATACCATCCAGTTAATGGAAGTTATTCCCGACCTGGTTTCGGTTAGCCGTTACGGTAATGTACGCAAAACAGATGCCGCACTTGTTACAGGTATTATTGATAGCATGATCACAAGAATTTGTGTGAGCTTACCTGCAGCATGTGTTGGTATTGATGAAGACGCGGCGCAGCATCTTGTAAACCTGCTTTTCAAAATGAATGATTCCGTTAGTGTGCTGCAGCAGGATGATATTTCAAAGCTCTGGCAGGAAACATTGCTTGTTATCGCCAAAAACAATAATGCAGCGCCTGCTGTGGCAGGCTATGCCACAAGATTGTTGTCTGACGGAAAAATATTAACCGGAGATGACCTGGTACAAGCATTTTATTATTCCATGTCTGTTGCCAACGCACCAGGTATGGCTGCTGCATGGTTAGAAGGATTTTTAAAAGGCAGCGGCACTTTATTATTGTTAGATGAAGGATTATGGAATGTGGTAAACAATTGGGTGGCGTATTTGCGGGAAGAAGAATTTATACAGGTATTGCCTTTATTGAGGAGAACATTTGCCCGTTATTCAAATAGTGAAAGAAAAAAGCTGGGAGAGAAAGTTGTATCGGGCAAAAGTTCATCAGCAGGCATTGTTGTTTCATCAACATTAGCTGTAGAAAGAGCTAAGCAGGGTATTCCTGTAATGATGCAGTTGTTTGGCTATGGGGCAAACAACAAATAAAGCAAGACGATATATTTTAACATTAGCAGCACGATTAATTATATCCGCATGACAAACGAAGCACATATACGCAAATGGAGAATGATACTCGGCGGACATCAGCATGATGGAACCGGTTTTTCTTTAACAGCGCAGGATATACAGATTGATAATGCCCTCGAAGCATTGTATGATAGTACCAGGACGGGAGGCTTAGGTCCGTCATCTCCCAATGTGAGCCGCTGGCTGGGTGATATACGTTCTTTTTTTTCCAATACGGTGGTGCAGGTAATGCAGAAAGATGCATTGCAGCGGTTGAACCTCACACAAATGTTGTTTGAAAAAGAAATGCTGGAGAATGTGGAGGCCGATGTACATCTTGTAGCTACATTAATGACATTGAGCCGGGTAATACCTGATAAAACAAAAGACACTGCCAGGCAGGTGGTACGTAAAGTGGTGGATGAGCTGATGAAGAAACTTGCCCAGCCTACACAGCAGGCCATAACGGGCAGCCTTAACCGAAGTGCAAGAAACCGCCGTCCGCGGCATAATGAAATCAACTGGCATCTCACTATTCAAAAAAACCTGAAGCACTACCAGCCGGAATATAAAACCATTATTCCCGAAACGCGTATCGGTTATGGAAGAAAACGTTCATCGCTCAAAGATGTAGTGCTTTGTCTTGACCAGAGCGGCTCTATGGGCACCTCTGTGGTTTACTCTGGTATTTTTGGTTCGGTAATGGCATCTATTCCTGCTATTAAAACAAAGATGATTGTATTTGATACCGCGGTGGCAGACCTTACGGAAGAACTGAACGATCCTGTGGAATTATTGTTTGGCGTACAATTAGGCGGCGGAACCGATATACATTCGGCGTTAACTTATTGCCAGCAGGTTATTACACGCCCGGCTGATACCGTGCTGATATTGATAACTGATTTGTATGAAGGCGGTAACCCCGAAGGGATGCGCAAAAAAGCTTCAGAACTTGTGGCGGCGGGTGTTCAGGTGGTTACGTTGCTTGCGTTAAATGATGATGGCGCTCCGTCTTACGATCATCACAACGCACAATTCTTTTCGAACCTCGGCATACCTGTATTTGCCTGCACACCAGATAAATTTCCTGATTTAATGGCCGCCGCCTTAAGCAAGCAGGATATTGGTATGTGGGCAGCAAGGGAAGATGTGGTGCTGAAGAAGTGAGGGATGAGTGTAATTTACTTCTAAAGAACCGGGCATTTTTAGTTCTACTTGATGCGATTGGTCGGTTAAAAAATTTCAATTCCACTATTGGTTCGATTAAGAGATATCATCAGCTAAGACAGACGCAATTATACAGGTATTTCAATTCCACTATTGGTTCGATTAAGAGGTATAATGGCGGCGGCGGCTTGGGTTGGTATGAGCTATTTCAATTCCACTATTGGTTCGATTAAGAGTGAGTGATGGAGACTGGAGTATGCACGACATGGTGAATTTCAATTCCACTATTGGTTCGATTAAGAGATATATCTCCGGCAGGGTTCCAGCCTTGCAAAGCCATTTCAATTCCACTATTGGTTCGATTAAGAGAAAAAATCTGACTATAAACATTGTTGATACACTTGCATTTCAATTCCACTATTGGTTCGATTAAGAGAGCAATTGAGCCAACCGGGACGGCAAACCGGCATTGACATTTCAATTCCACTATTGGTTCGATTAAGAGTCCTTGTTCGGAATAATCCCTGAAACCCTACGAATTTCAATTCCACTATTGGTTCGATTAAGAGAAAGTAATAAGCATCACCTCCTCCATTTGATGTGAATTTCAATTCCACTATTGGTTCGATTAAGAGACTTTAGCGTAATAATAAGGGACGGCAATCCCTAAATTTCAATTCCACTATTGGTTCGATTAAGAGCAAAATAGCCCCGGCAAGGGCATCTAAATCGGTCTAAATTTCAATTCCACTATTGGTTCGATTAAGAGTCATTCTCAGTTTATTGCCTGACAACTCAGTTACGCATTTCAATTCCACTATTGGTTCGATTAAGAGACTACTTCCCATCGTTATAAAGGCTCCACTAACGGCATTTCAATTCCACTATTGGTTCGATTAAGAGACATCTAAATAAACCACAACTCCGCAGCCTAATTATATTTCAATTCCACTATTGGTTCGATTAAGAGATATCACTTTTTGGTTATTGATGTGAGTGATAAGAATATTTCAATTCCACTATTGGTTCGATTAAGAGCTCGGTTAGCATTAAAATTTGCCATATAAAAAACCTCATTTCAATTCCACTATTGGTTCGATTAAGAGGTACGGAGACAGAATGGGCAACCGGCTTCCAAATGAATTTCAATTCCACTATTGGTTCGATTAAGAGAAGTATATCAATATGATATACTTTCGCGTAAGAATAATTTCAATTCCACTATTGGTTCGATTAAGAGTTATCGAGGTTTGCAAATTTTTGCACAACAGAATTATTTCAATTCCACTATTGGTTCGATTAAGAGTTAGCCACTCTACCCAATTCGGGTTCAACTTCCCACATTTCAATTCCACTATTGGTTCGATTAAGAGAGTACTGTTATTAAAGAGTTTCTATCCCCCGGAAATATTTCAATTCCACTATTGGTTCGATTAAGAGGAGCAAAGCATCGTTAGCAACCGTTATTTTGAACTAATTTCAATTCCACTATTGGTTCGATTAAGAGCGAAATATTGCCAGATATCGACGTGTGGGCGCAATATTTCAATTCCACTATTGGTTCGATTAAGAGATTTGTTCGCAATATTATTCTATCTTCTATTGCTATTATTTCAATTCCACTATTGGTTCGATTAAGAGAGATTGATTTTTTCCTGATCTCGCATTATACCCGCAGATTTCAATTCCACTATTGGTTCGATTAAGAGATCATTATGAATCCTTGCATATACTTTTGCAACCAGATTTCAATTCCACTATTGGTTCGATTAAGAGTAGCCACTCTACCCAATTCGGGTTCAACTTCCCACATTTCAATTCCACTATTGGTTCGATTAAGAGCATTGCTGATTAACTCATTTATGTACGTACCATCAAATTTCAATTCCACTATTGGTTCGATTAAGAGGATTCATGCCAATTCCGGGTAGCACAGTCACATTGTATTTCAATTCCACTATTGGTTCGATTAAGAGATGTGGGATAATAGTTCTGCAACAGTGAAGACGTATTTCAATTCCACTATTGGTTCGATTAAGAGTATGATAAACTTTTTAAGAGAAAATATAGAAAATCAATTTCAATTCCACTATTGGTTCGATTAAGAGCATATTTTGATTCTAAATATAAATATACCAAAGAAAAATTTCAATTCCACTATTGGTTCGATTAAGAGACACTATCTACTAATATTTCATTATTATATACTAAATTTCAATTCCACTATTGGTTCGATTAAGAGATGTTTTTCTCCTGGAAATCCATTATTTCTTAATGTAATTTCAATTCCACTATTGGTTCGATTAAGAGTGCTGATTTCCATCAACTTACACGCGAGGATATCTATTTCAATTCCACTATTGGTTCGATTAAGAGATTTTTCAACTTAAATGGTTAGAAAATGATTCAAAATTTCAATTCCACTATTGGTTCGATTAAGAGTCCATCTTCTTCAAATAATAATTCATTTAAATATAATTTCAATTCCACTATTGGTTCGATTAAGAGTTCTTTTAATAAAACAGACAGTTCATCTAAATTTAATTTCAATTCCACTATTGGTTCGATTAAGAGGCAAAAGCAAAGTACGAGGCGCAGATTACAGAACTACATTTCAATTCCACTATTGGTTCGATTAAGAGAGGTTGGCGGGCTTGCCTTTTGCTTTAGGCTTACCTGATTTCAATTCCACTATTGGTTCGATTAAGAGCTTTTACATCAAATTCAACCTGCTTAGGTATCATCAATTTCAATTCCACTATTGGTTCGATTAAGAGAA
>JADLCD010000042.1 GCA_020847395.1 Chitinophagaceae bacterium | reverse complement strand
AGGTGCCCGTGCAGGGTTTTTAACTACTTTCTTTCGTTTTCCTTGCAGCATCTTTATGGCTTTTAATCCCAAAAGATACTACCTTACTTCTTAAATTTCAAATGAGGGAGTTAAACAGCAAGCCCTAAATAATTCCATAAATGACGGCTATTAAAGCAACAGACATGATCAGCAAAGCTGTTGCCCGGCCATTTGTATTATAAATTATGTGTCGCAACGGAATTATTAGAAATAGAATAACAACACCAATCAGGTTTAATGTTTTTTGTTGCGAAAACGATAACTTCTTATTTGATGACAGGCCAAAATGATCGGGTGCCAAAGCTGTTGTTGCAAGCGGGCAAATATTTCTCCAAACACCTGTTGCAATCACTAAAAGAGCCGGAGCCACAGGAATAAGAATATTCCAAAACAAAATAACACCGATGTCGGGTAAAAAAATCAGAAAAAAAAGTAACATCAGGCCTACTCCCCAAAAAGCATATTGAATAATTTTCCAGATCGCTTTAGCAGACCCCAATGATTTCTTGTCCATTACAACATTTTGTTTAAATATGATAAGAAAAACAATTATGGAAAATGATTTTTGTCAGGATTGATGGCAGTACAGTCATTCAAAGGATGATTTATATTAGGTTTGCCGCAAAAAATATTAAAATTTGACAGATTAACTAATAGCCTTTTGATAATCCGCAGCAAAAAAGCCTCAACTTTTGTGGAGACTTTTCGAGTGACCCCGTCAGGATTCAAACCTGAAATAAGGGAGAAATTCATAAAGAAAAAGGCTTTCAGTAATTTCTTCTGAAAGCCTTATCCGGCTTGTGGTGTGGGGCGGGATCGAACCGCCGACACAAGGATTTTCAGTCCTTTGCTCTACCGACTGAGCTACCGCACCATTCTTCCACCTTTTGAGCGGGCTGCAAAAATAGGGGTTTACGCACTAATATCCACCAAATCATCCTGTTTTTTACGAATTTCTTCATTTCTCATATTCCCAATTCTCTTCATTTTCAAATTAACCCATTTGCCCATTCATGCTACATCCCGTACTCATTCAAAAACTTGATGCGCATAATTTTTAACTGCTCCCAGGTATAATTGCCATCGCTCAGCTCCTGTTGTGCTACCTGTAACGAGGATGTTTCGCAACTTTTGAAATAGTCAAGAATATCATCCTGGTCGTACTCATCTACCATTTCATCGATGGCATAATCAAGATTGAGCTTAGTGCCGCTTGCCGCGATAGTTTCCATTTCTTCAAGCAATGCGTCGATGCGGAGGTCTTTGTTTTTAGCAATTGATTCGAGCGGAATTTTTTTATCTGTCTGCTGAATGATATACACTTTTAACCCGCTTTTATTTACCACACTCTTCATCACAAAATCATCCGGGCGCTCAATGTTATTTTCTTCTACATACCGGGCTATCAGCTCTACAAACGGTTTACCATAGCGAAGCGCCTTACCTTTACTAACGCCCTGGCATTTTTCGAGCTCAGTTGTTGTAGTCGGATACATTGTAGCCATATCCTGCAGAGAGGTTTCAAGGAAAATAACAAAAGGCGGTAAGCCTTTTTTCTTGGCTTCTTTCTGGCGAAGTTCTGTCAGCATTTCAAACAACTTATCATCCGTGCCGCCTCCGGCATTTGCTTCGGCAGCGTTTTCTTCATCATCCTCATTAGCATCTTCAAACTGGTTGTTTAATACAATTTTAAAGGAAGTGGGTTTCTTAAAGAACTTCTCTCCTTTAGCACTCATTTTTAGTACGCCATATTCTTCTATATCTTTTTCCAGCAACCCTTCCAGCAGCATCTGGCGTATCAATGAATTCCAGTAATGATCTGGCTGATCATTGCCTGTAGCAAATTCAGCCAGGCCGCCATGGCGATACATATTGATCTGCGGTGTTAGTCTTCCGATAATAATATTCACTACATAATCTGTGGCAAAACGTTCATCTAATTTCTTAACCACTTTCATTACTTTCACCACATCATCTTTTGCTTCCACTTTTTCTTTAGGGTGAAGACAATTGTCGCATTGACCGCAATTTTCTTCGGTATATTCTTCACCAAAATAACTCATCAATACTTTTCTGCGGCAAACACCGGCTTCTGCAAAAGCAACTGTTTCACTAATGAGCTGTGCGCCTACTTCCCTTTCGCTTAAAGGCTTGTCGCGCATTAAATGTTCCAGCTTGGCAACATCTTTATGTGAATAGTATAAGATACATTTTCCTTCGAGTCCATCGCGGCCTGCGCGACCGGTTTCCTGGTAATAATTTTCAATAGACTTGGGAATATTAAAATGTATTACAAAACGAATATCCGGCTTATCAATGCCCATTCCAAATGCTATAGTGGCTACAATTACCTGCACATCTTCATTCAAAAATAAATCCTGGCGTTCAGCCCTCAGCTTTCCATCAAACCCCGCATGATAGGGCACTGCTTTAATGCCATTCGCCACCAAAATATCAGCTAACTCTTCCGTTGTTTTACGATTAAGCGTATAAATAATTCCGCTTTTGCCCTTCATACCCACAATAAACTTTACAATACTTTTTATAGTTTGATCTTTTTTGATCTTGGGTTGTATTTCGTAGTAAAGATTGCTGCGGTTAAAAGAAGATATAAAAATTTTTGGATTACGCAGGTCAAGATTTTTAATAATATCGCTTTGCACTTTTGGGGTAGCCGTTGCCGTGAGTGCTATTACAGGTAAATCAGGATTTATTTCTGTCATCATTTCACGCAGGCGGCGATATTCAGGGCGAAAATCATGTCCCCATTCTGAAATACAGTGCGCTTCATCAACAGCGAAAAATGAAATATTAAGATCACGGAAAAAATCAAGGTTTTCCTGCTTGGTTAATGTTTCAGGAGCAACATACAGGAGTTTTGTTTGGCCGCTCAGCAAATCATCATGCACCTCTTTTATTTCTTTCTTATTTAATGTAGAATTAAGGAAATGCGCCACATTATCATTGCTGCTGTAACCACGTACCAGGTCAACCTGGTTCTTCATCAATGCAATAAGCGGGGAAACAATAATAGCACAACCAGGGCTTAATAATGCCGGCAACTGATAACATAAGCTTTTGCCACCACCGGTTGGCTTAATTACAAAAGTATCGTTACCTGCAAGCAAACTTTCAATTACCGCTTTTTGATTGCCTTTAAAAGCTTTGAAACCAAAATATTCCTGCAAACCGGCTTCCAAATCGAATTTACTTTTTTTAGACGAGGCTGCTTTAGGGGTTCCGTTTGTTTTGGCAGGCGCTTTTACTTTTGTAGTTGTTTTTTTTGTTCCTGTTGACATGTCGTTCTGTTTTCCGCACTATGCATGATTTTCATGCATTTTTAAAAAGTAGGCGAAGTTACTATAATATATGCTTTTTCCGAAGCTTAACAATGGCTTTATTGCAATACATTAACCATTAATTGCATATGCAGCCTGTGCCTATTAAGATATGAAAAAATTGTTATTCAATAAACAATATTGATGCAGCTATAAACTGCTATGTTTTGCCAACCATTATTTTTCAAGTAGGTTTGCGGAACTTTTTTGCATGGGTTCCATTGATATTCAAACAATAGCAAAGCGTACTATCTTACTTGAGGCTCAGTCTGTTGAGCATCTCACGCAATATATTGACGAACAGTTTGAGCAGATAGTTAAACTGATTGCCTCCTCCAAAGGCAAGTTAGTAATAAGTGGTATTGGCAAAAGTGCTTTGATAGCGCAAAAAATTGTAGCCACCCTTAATTCTACCGGCACGCCTGCTGCTTTTTTGCATGCAGCAGAAGCGATACATGGCGACCTGGGTCTTGTTCAGCCAGGTGATATTGTATTAATGATCAGCAAAAGCGGAGAAAGTCCGGAAATAAAATTGTTGCTGCCGCTGATCCGCAATTTTGGCAATACCATTATAGCCATGACGGGCAACCTGCAATCTTTTCTGGCTACCCATTCCGATTATATATTGAATACCAGTGTGGAACAGGAAGCCTGCCCTAATAATCTTGCTCCAACCACCAGCACAACAGCGCAATTGGCGATGGGAGATGCATTGGCTGTTTGTTTGATTGAGAATAATGGTTTTACCAGTGAAGACTTCGCGAAGTTTCATCCCGGCGGTACACTGGGTAAAAGGTTATATTTAAGAGTAAGTGATTTGCTTGCACGGAATGTAACCCCCCAGGTAACATTAGATGCAGATTTGAAAGATATCATTATTACTATCACAAAATTTCGCATGGGCGCTACAGCAGTTGTGAAAGATAATGCAATATGCGGAATAATTACAGATGGAGATTTACGCCGGATGCTTCAAAAAGGAGAAAACCTGTCTGGCGTAAAAGCCGGGGATATTATGAGCAAACATCCTAAATGTATTGAGGAAGACCAACTGGCAGTATCAGCGTTGGATTTGATGCGGAAAAATGATGTTAGCCAGTTATTGGTTATACGCAATAAAGTATACATTGGTGTATTACATTTGCATGATCTTGTGAGGGAAGGCATCATATAAATCAGAAATTATCGTTTAGCAGATATGAATAAGAATCATTACGTGGCAATTATGGCCGGGGGAATTGGAAGCAGGTTTTGGCCGATGAGCAGAACATCTTATCCAAAACAATTTCTTGATATACTGGGAGCAGGCAGAACGCTTATACAACAAACTTTTGATCGCTTTGTAGATTTTATTCCAAAACAGAATATATATATAGTTACATCAGAAGAATATATTCCTATTGTAAAGGAACAGTTGCCTGAAATACCCATAGAAAATATTATTGGAGAACCTTCACGCAAAAACACTGCGCCCTGCATTGCTTATATTGCGCATAAGCTCAACAAAATAAATCCTGATGGCTGTTTAATATGCGCTCCTGCCGACCACCTGGTACTTGAGCAAATTGCTTTTAAAAAAGTATGTATTGAAGCATTGAATTTTGTTCGTGTAAATAACGCTTTGGTTACACTTGGTATTAAACCTACCCATCCCAACACAGGTTATGGGTACATACAGCATGAGCAATATGAGGTAAGTGATAATGTATACCAGGTTAAAACTTTTACTGAAAAGCCTAACCTTGAAATAGCAAAAACATTTTTAACAAGTGGAGATTTTTTATGGAATGCAGGCATATTTGTTTGGAAAGTGAAAAATATTGTGCAGGCATTTGAAAAATATCTTCCTGAAATGAACGAACTTTTTATTGCTGAAGAAAGTAACCTGAACACAGCAAAAGAAAAGCAGGCCATAGAGAAAATTTACCCGCTTTGCAGCAGTATTTCCATTGACTATGGTATTATGGAAAAAGCGGATAATGTTTATATCATTCCTTCAAGTTTTGGCTGGAGCGACCTGGGAACATGGAACTCCGCTTATGAAAATATAGACAAGGATAAAACAGGCAATGCTATATCAGGCAAAAACACAATGCTTATAGATTCCTCAAATAATATGATTCATGTTGGGCAGGATAAATTGATTGTATTGCAGGGAATAGATAATCATATTATTATTGATACCGGTGATGTATTAATGATTTGCAGCCGGGAAAAAGAACAGGAAATAAAGGAATATGTTGCCGAAATAAAAAGAAGCAAAGGAGATAAGTTCCTCTAACCAGTTCCCCTAATCTATTTCCTGGTTAATTTACCAATTTACTACTGATCAATCAATCACATATAGGTGAGTTTTTAAAATAGACCTGGCCGTAGCCAGGTCTAGCGCATGATAGTAAGTAGCAAAATGATAGGTGTATACTCTTACAAATGAATAAACGAAGACTTATGAAACATTAGTATAAACACCTATCATAAAACATGGGTTCTAATCCGGATTTTTAGTTAATTAATATTAGTTAAACAACAAGGGCAAAGTAACATAAGGGTGGGGTTGGCAACGGAATACCCTACTTTCATAGTTATAAAATATAATAGTATTTTTTTTCTTTATCAATTTAAATGATTGTTTTCCAATATTTCCTGCAATCAAACCTTTACATATTAACTAATCAAATCCTATTTTTCTTTAGCTTCGCCATTCTAAAAATAATATTATGGCAATAGCAGTTGGTACAAAAGCTCCTGATTTTACATTGATAAATACGGAAAGAAAAGAAGTTTCTTTAAAAGACTTTGCAGGAAAAATACTGGTGATTAATTTTTTTCCCGCTGCATTTACAGGCGTGTGCACGGAACAGTTGTGCAGCAATCGCGATGAATTAAGTTTTTATAATAATATTGGAGCAGCGGTAGTAGCCGTATCTGTTGATTTGCCTTTTTCATTAGGTATATTTAAAGCGCAACAAAATATCAACTTCGACCTTTTATCTGATTTTAATAAGAATATGATTAACGCATACGGCATGTATCTTGAAGATTTTGTTCTCGGTTTAAAAGGGGTGTCAAAAAGAGGCGTGGTAGTTATAGATAAAAACGGCACAGTTGCGTATGCGGAAGAAACAGCCAACCCCGGCACACAGGTAAATTTTGCAGCGTTGAAAGAAGCGTTGGCTGCAATCAAATAAGTTAGGTATTTAATTTGTTTTGAACAAAATGCTGGTATTGTATTACCGGCATTTTTGTTTTCGGTGAACTAATACTTCATTAATAACATTATTTTTGAAGGATGCTTATATAACAGGCATAGCGGAGATGGAAAGAATAAATATTATATACGGAAATATTATTACACCTAACGGCATTATTAAAAGCGGGCAGGTAATTATAGAAGAAGGAAAAATTGCGGCAATAAATAATAAGCCGGTAAAAGTAAATAATGCCCAGGAGATTAATGCGATGGGCAAGTTTGTTTCGCCGGGGTTTATTGATATACATATACACGGTGGCGGCGGGCATGATTTTATGGACGGCACCGAACAAGCTTTTTTAGCAATAGCAAAACTGCATGCAAAATACGGTACAACGGCAATGCTGCCCACTACTTTATCTGGTAGCAGGGAAGAACTGGTTCAAACACTGGAATCTTATCAAAAAGCAGTAGTGAGCAATACACATGGCGCACAGTTTTTGGGCATGCACCTTGAGGGTCCGTATTTTGCCATGAGCCAGCGGGGAGCGCAGGACCCCAAATATATCCGTAATCCAGACCCTGCAGAATATGAACAGATAGTAACAACCTATCCATTTATTACAAGATGGAGTGCCGCGCCGGAATTGCCGGGTGCGCTTGCATTTGCTGATTATATGATGGCGCATAATGTTCTTCCTGCATTTGCACATACAGATGCAGTATGTGAAGAAGTGGAGCAGGGATTTGCGCACGGATATTCACTTGCCACGCATTTGTATTCTGGTATGGCAGGCGTTACAAGAAGAAATGCTTACCGTTATGCCGGCGCTGTTGAAGCGTCATTTTTAATAGATGAAATAGATGTTGAGATTATTGCTGACGGTGTTCATTTGCCTGCGCCGCTATTAAAACTTATTTACAAAATTAAAGGAGCAGACCGTATTGCCTTAATCACAGATGCCATGCGTGCCGCGGGTATGCCTGAGGGTGAGAGTGTATTAGGTAGTTTGCATAACGGGCTTAAAGTGATTGTAGAAAATGGAGTAGCAAAACTACCTGACAGAACTGCTTTTGCAGGCAGCGTAGCTACGGCAGACAGGTTAGTGCGCACCATGAGAGATATAGCAGGTATTGCGTTGCCTGATGTAATTAAGATGATGTGTTATACGCCTGCCCGCATCCTGGGAGTACACAGCCATAAGGGCTCGTTGGAAGTTGGTAAAGATGCTGATATTGTTTTGTTTGATAACGATATTACTATTGCAAATACTATTATTGGCGGGAGAGTAGTATACAATGCTGATTGATAAAACACTATTAGATTAATTAGCCAGGAAAGGTTCATATCGACATTCTGTCACCAAAAATCAATACATTCGGCTATGCTTAACGTTTAATCTAACTATAGCTATTTCCTCGCAAGCCTCATCCTGCTTGCCCTTTTGAATAACCCTTACGCGCAGTAAATGGTGTATATGTAATCGTAAAAAATAAAACAGTCCCTACATTGGAATACTCACCTTCTTCAGGTATAAAATCATTGTTATAAATGGATTGTCGTTTAAAAACCTCAATAAAAATGGCAAATTAGATAAGTATGAAAACTGCAGTTATTCAATTGCCGGTAAGAGTTTATTAATCTCCTCAATAAACTGATCGATGATCATAATCCAATTCGTTTATGTTTTAGGTGAAGTTACTGTGCCGATTTCTTTGCTTCCTGCATTTGCTTTACCCATTTCAGATGCATTTCTTTGGGCATTTCCCGGTAATGTAATTTAACGCGAGTTCGACAAGAATATTAATGAAAATCAACTTGTTATTTGAATTAAAGTATTGGTTAATAATTAGTTTCGATTCAGTTGTAAATTTTATTTGCCGGATTTTGAAACTTTTGAATATGTTAGCATATTCAAAGTGTTAGGCACTTTGAATATCAATCCCTATATACCCCCGCAATCAACTGGCAGGCCAGTTATTCTTAAAATCAGAATCGTTCAGCGCCAGTTCTTTTGCGCTTACTATAATGGTTATCTGCATCGGGAATTCTCCATTATGGCTATATTTTTCTTTATAGCTGATACAGTGTGCATCTGTAAATCTGAGCGTTTTCAGTTTTCTCAAATTATCTCTGCGATAGAAGGCTACATCTCCACTTTTGGTTTGTGTAGGACTGATCATCCAGTCAAACAGATCTGTTTTTCCTGAACTTTCAATAGTGATCTCCACGGTACCCCCTTTGGGTATAGACGAAGGTTTCCCTATTCCATCAATATCCTGTGAAAAGGAAAACTGGCATTCCAGTACATTAGACTCTTCTCCGTCTACATTTAATTTAGCTATAAAAGACATAAAGCGTATTTATTAATTATTGATCATTTTTATTTCCATATAAATTCTTCGTTCTCAAAATCAAGCATAATGAAGGTACCGGGTTGCAACGTTCCGTCAATTATCTTTTTTGCCAACGGACGGCGGATATGATTACGAATGACACTGTTCAATGGCCGGGCGCCATACTGTGGTGTAAAGCCAAGCAAAGCCAGTTTTTTCCTGGCAGCTTCTGTAACCGTAAGACCGATCTTTTCTTTGTCCAAAGCCTTGTAGAGTGACTTCATCTGTATGGAGAAAATGTTTTCAACCATTTCCTTCGTCATAGGTGAGAAAGGCACAATTTCGGTAAGCCTGCCCAGGAACTCAGGGCGAAAATGCTTACCCATAATTTCCAGGAGCTCATTATTTCCTGGTATATGTCCTTTGCCAAACTGTTCTGTTACGTATTGACTACCGATATTAGATGTAAACAAAATCAGCGCATTTGAAAAATCACCTTCCTTTCCAAGCTTATCATGCAGTTTTCCTTCATCCATTATCTGCAGAAAAACATCGAATACAGAATGATGGGCTTTCTCAATTTCATCAAATAATACTATTGAATAGGGTTGTTCCCTGATCTTATTCACCAGCAATCCTCCTTCTTCGTATCCTACATAACCGGGTGGAGAACCATATAATAATGCTGCCGAATGCTCTTCTTTAAACTCCGACATGTCAAAGCGGATGATATTGGTTTCCGACTGAAATAAAAACTCAGCCAGCCCTTTTGCCAGCTCCGTTTTTCCGGTACCTGTGGGGCCCAGAAAGAAAAAGGATCCCATCGGTTGTCCCGGTTTTCCTAATCCTGCCCGTGATTCCAATATAGCTTCACTCACAGCGGCAATAGCATAATCCTGCCCCACCACCCGCTGTTTGAGTATTGCTGTCATATTCAGCAAACGCTCTTTTTCCTGCGCCTGTATCTTCCCGATAGGTATACCTGTTTTATCAGCAACTATGGCTGCTACATCATGTTCCAGTAATTCGGAGCGGTTTACCGGTACAATTGTTTCCAGTTTTTTGTAAATATCAGCCAGCAGCGTTTTTATTTGATCAACGGCTGTAATAGCCGCTACGTCTTCTTCAATCTGCAGCTCACTCCATACAATCGGGTTCAGGTTGTTCTTTAATTGGGTATAATGCCACTTATAATCCTCGCTGGCAGTGTTTTCTGTTTCTGTCAGCACAACATATGCCGCCCTGTTTCGTGCCACTATATCTGCAGAAGTTTCAATTGTTAATCTTAATGCTGCCATACTTCTGTCCATCAGATCTATGGCTGCATCAGGCAGTTTTCGGTCTTTAATATAACGCTTGGCCAGCCGTATGGTCTCTTTAAGCGTTTCGTCTGGCACAGTGATGTTATGATGTTGCTGATAAAGCGCTGCTGTTCCCTTCATCATTCTAAAGGAGGTATCTGCATCCGGCTCGTTTATCTGAAGCAGTTCGAACCTGCGTGCAAAAGCCTCATCAGGTTCTATCAGTTTCCGGTATTCATCAATGGTGGTGGCGCCTATCAATGTTATTCCTCCCCGGGCCAGCTCCGGCTTCAACAGGTTTGCAGCATTGGCTACCGCTCCATTTTTATCTAAAAAAGCGTGTATTTCATCAATAAACAATATTGCTTTGTCCTGCTTTTTAAGATCGCTGATGATATTGTTCAAACGTTCCTCTATTTCTCCTTTATATGAGGCTCCGGCCACAAGGGCGCCCACATTCAGCTCGTAAATATGCGCTGATTGTAAAAATAGCGGTACTTTTTTTTCCGCAATAGCAATAGCAAACCCGTCAACCAGGGCCGATTTACCCACACCCGGCTCTCCCACAATTAATACATTAGGCTTGAGCCGTCTTCCAAAAATAGCTTCTATGGTTCGTGTTTCCTGTTCGCGGCCAATGATCGGATCAATTTTCTGCTGTATTGCCAGCTCCGTTTTATCCAGGCAAAACTTTCCAAGCGCTGCAGCGCTCCCGGCGTTCACTTTTTTCTCTTCAGCCATTCCGTTACCTCCCAATAGTTCCTGTATAACAGCTGATTCAGATTTGGCAGCATTCATCAACGTTTCCCGCTTCAAAGGAAAAGTACGCAACTGGTCGAATGAAAAGGCCACACCGGGTGTACTGATCGCCACAAGCAAATGTAACGGCAACAGCTCGTCCTGATTGAGTATTGTCCTGATGCTGTCCGCCTCGTTCATCACCGCGTCTACTCCGGCTGCCGGCGGAATCGTTTCCTTAAATGCTTTACTCTTGGCATAGCTTTCCATTCTTACATCTGCCCAGTCTTTCAGGTAATACACATCTATATCCATTTCTGTCAGCCAGGGTTCCAGCAAAATATCCTTATGCAATAGCGCCATCAGCAAATGTGCTGCATCATAAGCGGCATGCATATTTTCTTTCGCTATCGCCTGGGCAATTGAAAAGGCCTTTTTTGCGGCTTCATCCAGTTGTAAATACGTTGCTTCCATCATTACCAATTAATACCAAGAAACTTCCCTTTGGTTTTCATCCAGATGTTCAATCCTTCCACACAGTTGGTCTTTTTATTTTTAACCATCTGCGCCTTAAAGGATTTTATTTTATTTGAACCATTGATTTCTGTAAGGTTTTTATACAATGTGTTAAATGACATAGCGGTACCATTCACGGTTACCGGCACTATCTTCAGGTTACAGAAGTAGGTTTCAAAATACTGTTCGCTTATTTTTTTATCTGCTACCTGCTTTAACATGGTTTCTATCTCAGAGGTTGAAATATTTGGATACACCGCTTCCTCTTCAACAGGTTTTTCCAGCTTATCTTCTTTTAGAATATTCTCCGATTCGGGCTTTTTATCTACAATAAATACCTGGGGAGAGCTTCGCCTGTCCTTATTCTTAACCGCCTTTGACGGGCTTATTTTTGCCTCATTTACCAGCACCTTGGCCACCCCCATATTATCAGTATTTCCGTTTACCACTAAGGTGATTGTTTTCAATCCCGGTGTTTTATACGTGTAGGTAGCCATTGCAGTGGTAGCATCCACAACGGCGGTTTCACCAAAACGCCACTCCCAGGTATTGGCGAATCTGCTGCTGTCCCATATAGTAAATGGAACGCCTGCTATTATTTTCTCAGGCACGGTAAACTCCGGTGTTTTTGACAGATCAATTACTGGCGGGGCATTCTGGATTTTAATTGTTTTTGTCTGGATGCAGGTTTTATTAACCGTTAGCGTTACAGTATACTCCCCCGGCTTATCATATGTGTGCACAACAGAAGACTTTATGCCAGCTTCCTCGCGGGTGCTATCTCCAAAATTCCAGATAATGCCCTTGGGGTTTATGGCGGTTGTGCTCAGCTTTACTACCTCTCCTGTATAATAGTTGGCGGAGGATGTGTTTATGGGGTAAGTAACGCAGGGTTCGGCATTTATATATTTATAGGATGTGATAAATAAACCCAGCACAGCGCAAACCAGCATCGTGAGTATGACAGATTCATCAAGCGCGTTTCCGGTACATGGTACTTTTTTCATAAATGTTATTATCTGTATGCCTCCTGTAAATGTACTGCTAAACCATGGTGTTTTTGTAAATTTGCTTTTCTTTAAAAAGGAATTTTAGATCATGCTAACAACTCTTTTTAAAAATATTTTATACATAAGTTTATTTTTTTTCATTTCTTGTAACAGCTCAAAAAAGATGGCTAAGGCTCCGGAAATAATATATTCCGACGGCGATAGCTTCAATACAAAAAATGAACCAGAAATAAAAGACGCTGCGCTCAGAAAGAAGTATGCAGAATATCTGGAGGTTGATTCCGGAGACATTAAAAATATAAAGCTGTATCGTTTTATTGATGAATGGATAAATACACCCTACCTGATGGGAGGCAACAGCAAGCAAGGCATTGATTGCTCGGCTTTTGTGCAACGCCTTTATAACAGTGTCTACCAGGTAAATGTGCCACGGACATCTGTAACACAGTTTTTCCACAATAATGTAGAGCCCTTTGGGGGGAAACAATACTTAACGGAAGGAGATCTGGTGTTTTTTAAAACCATCAAAGGCACGACTGTCTCACATGTAGGCTTTTATCTGGCTAACAACTATTTTGTTCATGCCTCCTCCAGCTACGGCGTAAGCATAGCCAGGCTGGATAGTCCGTATTGGAAATCCAAATATGTTGCGTGCGGAAGGATAAAGCAAAGAAAATAGCTAATTACTGCTGCTGCGGATGATATCAAGGTTTCTGCGGGCATCTTCCAGGTCCCGTTGCGCCTGTTCGTACTTCTGTTTGTACTCCTGCAGTTGTTGCGGCGCATCTCCCAGCGTTACCATTTTATTCGTTAATTCCTGGTAACGTAAAAACAAATCTAATACACTTTTATTCAACTGGTTGTAAATGCTGGAATCTTTGTACTGAAGGTTTACCAATTGTTGTATTTTGGCAGCAGCCTGTTGGTTAAGAAAAGCCGCCTGTGCGCCTGGCCGGCCAATGGAGTCAATCAGCAACTTGGCGTCTTCCATCGTTTTTACAAATGTTTCCTGCGCCTCTTCCTGTACTTTATACCTGCTTACCTGCTGTTTCAGTAAGCTGTTTTCTCTTGTAGGTAAATTAAAATTAAAATATACTGCGCTCACTATAAAAGCCACTGCGGTTACAAAAAATAAGATAAATTTCCAAAAGGCTGCCGATCTCTCTGAGCGGTTAATGATTACCTGCGACATTTTTATGCGGTTTAAAACATCAAAATAACTAATAAATATTATTAAATGTATTTCTATGCCATTATTGTACCATCCTGTGATGCCGGCGCTGAAATAGGCAGCATTTTTGCTATATGGAAAGCCGCTGGAAGAAAATTGACAGGCAAAAGTTCAGGTTGATTTATAAATTTCAGTATATTGTATCATTAAAAAATGAAATTCACTATGGCATTAGAACCTTATGGAATTGGCGGTACAGAGGTAAAGACAGATGCTTTCGAGGCGTTTATCGACATATCTCAAAACAGGGTATTACTGGCTGAAAAGCTTACGGTAAACCCCACTGTTAAGCCGGATATTGTAACAGGGCTCACTGATATACTACAGGTATTTGAACAATTTGCACCACAAATTGATCTCTCATTCGAAACAGAGGATGGCTCAGCCAAAAATGAAACCATCCATTTTAAAGGGCTGGAAGATTTCGGAGTAAAAGGAATTACCAATCAAAGCACTTACCTTAAAGAGCTCAACGCAAAAAAAGAACAATACAAAAAAATAGTAAAGCAATTAAAAACCAACAAGCTATTGAAGCAGGCCTTAGCGAATGCAGAAACAAAACAAAGTCTCGTGCTGTCTTTGCAACTTTTAATAGAAGAGCTGAACAAATCTGATAAATAATACCTGATCCACCGATTCAAATTATAAGATTATCTATGTCAAAAGTACAATCAAAAACAACTGCCGAACAGTTAACCGTAAAGGAACATGAAGGTCAGTTTGATGCAGCGGTAAATAATTTAGCCAAATTCGGAGGTTTCGATCTTTTGGAATCTGCTATAGAAGGCGTACAAAACCTGAATCCCGAAAGAAAAGCACGAAAGAAAATATTTCTGGAAGAAGCTTCAAAAAAAGGCGAACGAACCGAATTGAAGCAAAAGCTGCAGTGGTGGTTGGATATATTGCAGCGTTCTGATGATCTTTCCAAAATGATTGAAACCAGTAACGAGCTCTCTGAAGTTGCCGATAAAACAGAAAAAAAGAATCTTCATTATGCGCTTAAGCAAACGGAGGACCTGGAAAGATCTTACAGATCAGTTGCCCTGTTTTTCAAAAATACCGAGAGCACCAAGGTTAAAAATGTTTCTATCATCAATGTAGAGCCCGAGCAACTGAAAGACCTTGATAACACACGCTTTATAGATGCTATACACAACGAATTGGTAGAAAACTACGATCGGCTGGACTTACGCAATAACTACGGGCTGTTGATTTTACCCGGGTACCTGGGCTCTAACAAGGTAGTGGAGAAATGGGCTAAGATAGCGCATGATAATAAGGTGATGCTTGTAACAGATTTTGAGCACCTGGATACACCTGATGATGTGATGGAGATGTTTGAGGCAGCCAATTTAACAGGTGGTGACAAATACAGATCTAATGTAATAATGACTTGCAACTGGCTGGTGGGCAGAGGGAAAGCGGAAGAAGTTAGTGAAGAAGACCACCTGTACGTGCCGGCGGCAGCCGCCCTTGGGGGTAAAATCTACAATACTTTAATGTCGCAGGTAACAGCCGGCAAGAAATTTGGAGGAATAAATGAAGTAGATGGCGTGAAATTTGACTTGAAGAAAAGTGAAATTGCTAACCTGGAGAAACTGGGGTTAGTTCCAATGGTAAAAGAGTATGGAAAAGTAATGGCGTTTTCGGCCAAAACACTTTTTAACGGAGATAACCTTGGGTTACAAACATACTCTGTAGTGCGGGTTTTTGATTATGTTACCAAAGTAATGATGGATTTTCTTAACAGAAGGGCATTTGAGAATTTTACAGCTTCTACCCGTAAGGAGTTAAATGGACAAATTGTTCGTTTTCTGGATAGTATAACAGGACCCAGCAAGTTGATCGAAAATTTTACCATAAAACGCTTTGAACAGGATCCTGTTCAAAAAGACAGGATTTACCTTGATATTCATATGAAACCGTATTTTCCTGCAAAAACCTTTCTCATTAAGCTGGAAGGACAAAAAGGCGATGATGCTGACAACCCCGATTGGGCATCAGCATATGAACAGGAAAAATAAAGCCAGCCCCAACAAAAACCGGTACAGAGAAAGTACATGTTTAGCTACATGGAGGTAGTTATGTGCGTACAAGAACATAATAGTACATGCTAACCTTATGAATTGTTTTTTTTACATGGCGATATATGCCGTTATTTTTTAAAACCTAAAATTTCACTATTATGTCTTTCAAAGCAAAACTAAAAGTAGCAGGAAAAGAAGTAAATGTATTGAACTGCTCTTATGCGCTAAAACAGGAAACGGATCAAACAGGTCGTCCGTCGTCTATTACCCGGGGTGGTAAAATAACCTTAACGGTTGAGTCAACCGGCGACACTTCCTTTTTTGAATGGATGACCAACAATTTCGAAAGAAAGGATGGTACCATCGTATTTATTAAACGCGATACCGACGCCACGCTTAAGGAATTGAATTTTAAAGAAGCATACCTGGTAGAATACAGAGAAACATTTAACTCTACCGGCGAGAATCCGGTTATAGAAACCTTTACATTAAGCGCAAGAGAAATTGCCTTAGGTACCGGTTCTCACATAAATGAATGGGTAGCTAACTAATCTTACAGCAGTTAACAAAACAGAGCCGTCTCAGAAAAGCCTGAGACGGTTTTTTTATCGAATACTACTGTTGTTTAAATACTAACTGATGTCGCTTTTCACAAATAGCAAAAAAGTTCTGATTGTTTTAAATCCGGCCGCTATAGTCAGCTTTGGCATTAAATAGTTTTATAAATTTGGTCATGATGAATCGATACCTGACGCTTCCTCTGGAACTGGATAAGCTGCATAAAAAGGCCGAACATGCAACGTGTTCGTTAAAGCAGTCTGTAGCGCAAAACCTTCACCTGATCATCACCACGGCATTTGGTGAACTGGTTAGCGATCTTAACTTCGGCACTTCTATCTGGGATGCAGATTTCAGCAACGCTAATTTCAATAGTCGCCAGAAAGAGCAAATACTGGAAAGCTTAAAGCAGGCAATTCATAAATATGAACGGCGGGTGGAAAATATTAAAATCGGTATTGGCATTCAACAGGACGAACTGCAGAGCAGCAAACCATCCCGTATGAAAAAAAAAATGAGCATACAGGTGAATGCGGTGCTAAAGCTCACAAATGAACCGATCGTGTATAATGATAGCTTTTTTATCAGTCCCTTATCATATAATTAATAAGAAGGATCATATATGCAGGAGACAAGAGAGGAAATAAAGAACAGAATGATCCGCACTGCCGCAAAAATATGGGGCTACCCGGAAATAAATGCTGAAAACGAATTTGATCCGCTTGTTTCCCTGTTGCTGAACGTAAATGCCGCCGAATTTGAAAGACTTTCAGATCAATCGGCAGCATCAAGAACCCGCATCCTGGAAAGGATGATACAGGTGATGACCCCCGAGATACTTACGGGAGCGCTGCCCGCCCATGCAGTAGTGCATGCCGTGAGTACCAATGAGCAGGATACCATTCTTCCCCAGGAACAATTTACATCAGGTACAGACCAGCAAACATTTTTTTTCGCGCCGGCCGCCCGCACCAGCTTAAGCCGGCACCTCGTTAAATATGTGGCAACCAGTCACAACTTTTATCAGTACAAAGCAGGAAATACAAAAGAGATCATAGAGCATCGTCCGGATAATACCGCTATAGCCAACAATACCGTTTGGCTGGGCTTAACAAATGCACAGGGGGCCTTACACCGGTTACAATTCTTTTTTCAGGCAGATATGCTGGTGGAAAAGAATATGTTTTATAGTCAATTGCCTCATACTATATGGATGAATGGTAACGGACAACCCCTGAAAATAAACCCCGGCTATAACAACAACCTGTTAAACGAAAACAACCTGGATGTGAAGCAGATACTTGAACAGGATGTAAGCATTAACAGCGTTGTATTAAAAAACATCAACGATATCTACCGGCACCAGTTTGTTACAGTTAGCGAAACCCGGAGAAACAACCATAAAAAAACACCCGCAGAAATTGAAAACAGCTTCCCGGAAAAAATAAGCTCCATGCTCGGTAAGGAGCATGTTTATTGGATTAAAATAAGCTTTCCGGAAAACATACACTCCCGGTTATTGCAAGAGGTGAACTATTATGCAAACTGCTTTCCGGTTGTAAATAAACAACTATATGAGCTTACCTATGAGCTGAAAGACTTTATTAATATTCTGCCCTTGCTTTCCAATAGCCATTTTTTTGATCTGGAAGAGGTTATTACGCAGGAAGGTACTGTGCTAAACGTACGCAACGTACATAATACCGATGAACGCCCCCTGAAAATAGTATTGCGAAGTGGAGGCGTAAGTCGTTTTGATGACCGTGATGCAGCGGCGGCTATTGAAAATATTATTCAGTTGCTGCGTGATGACAGTGCTGCTTTTTCCGCCATTGGAAAAAATTTTGTTGCGCAGGAGATGAAACATTTGCAACAGGTTATCAATCGTTTGTCGCAACAGTTGCTGCAAAAAAATATTCAGCAAATTCAATCACCTCACCTGATAGTTAAAGGAACAAAAGAACATCGCGCCCAAAGTATTTTTGTAAAATACTGGAGCACCGATGGTGTGGCCGCTAACGGAATTAAGGTGGGTACCCAATTGGTAGCCTACAAATCAAATGCTATTAGTTACCACGATGCCTTCTTCATTACGCCCACCATTGGTGGCAGAAATGCACTAACGCCAACAGATAAAGTTACCGCCTATAAGCATGCCTTACTATCAAAAAACCGTATCATCAGCCGTGAAGACATTCAATTATACTGCCGGTTGACAATGGGCGACCGGTTGAAGGAAGTAATCGTAGAGAAAGGGATCATGATTTCGGGGCAAATCAACCAGGGTTATATCAAAACGCTTGACATAACCTTAAAAATGACAAAACTGGCTTATCTTTCTTTTATAGAAAATAATGAACTGGAATACTGGCGAGAATATATATGGCAACAGTTAACGAATCGCTCACAGTCACTAACACCTTACAGGGTTTTTATTGAAGAAGCATAACCAGACCGGTATGAAAAACGAACAACTTGAAACTTTATTAAAAGAAATGACAGAAAGACTGCATGATATTCGTGCAGAAGTATTGATGTGTCAGGCGGTTGATAAAAATGTAGACATTGAAAATATCATTACCAGCTTCGCCAACTTTTTTCAACGCGAGTTTTCACGGGATGTTACGCATACTGCGCTGGAGCAGGATGACTGGTTCCGGGAGTTTATCACCTTGGAGCTTACCCGTCCCGGATTTTATGATATGTTACCGGAAGGGCTTTTTTTTCAACCCCAACCGGCTGATTATTCCCTTCGTGCCGTTGATGCCGGGCAAATGGCCGTGCAATACCGGGTAGATAAAGCAAGGGAGAAGGAAATTAGGAAATTTTTTCAGCCTTTTGAACACGAATTTTTTGTACAGCAATTGTTACTGGAGAAGCAGGAGTCTGCGCTAATAGAGTATTTTCAGGATCCGATACCGGATATATGGAACCTGCCGGAAATTTTACCTGAAAATACCCGTACCTCCCTGTTGTTGTTGTTACCGTATGCCCACCAGGTTGCGGGCAACTTAACCCTGATGGAAAAAAGCCTTTCGCTGATACTTAATGAGCCCGTCTGCATTCAGATAAAAAACACAACAGATACACAGGTGATTGATGAGGTAATTATGCTGGGAGAACAGGAACTGGGCACCAATATGGTATGCGGTAATCATTTCTGGGAACCTTCCGTGTCGCTAAACTATATTATCGGGCCACTAAACAAAGATAAGATCAGCGCCTATTTACCTGAAGGAACGCTACGGTTGACCATTGATACTTTTAATCGCTTTTTTGCACCGGCAGATGCCGATATTGAAATAACACTTGAGCTGGGCAGGCAACAGCAGGCCATACTCGACAAAAAGAAAGAACTTATATTGGGATATTCAACTGTTTTATAAATACGCAGCAGGAATGGAAAAATTTATATCGCCGGAATTAAAAAACGTACTCCTCTTTCTGGGAATCGGTTTTGTGGGGCTTTCCACCCTTATGGGGCTTGCCATTTCCCGCTTAAGAGGCGCATTCAAGCCCTACAGCAAACAAACTATTGTTTACCTGTTGTTATATTGTCTCGGTTTTGTGATAGCCGCTTTACTTATCAATTTGCCGCTCGGCTCCTATAGCAGCCATTATATTGTATTTCAGCTCCTTTTTACGGCATTAGGCATACTCCATACATACACCTGCAGGTATTACCTCAAATGGAGCCGTGACGACTCTTTTTGGGCTGATTTGCTGTTTACAATAGTTATTATGCTTGCGGGTGCGGCATGTTTTCTGCTGATATACCGGGTGTTTAATAAAGAAGGAATGGATTGGTATATGGCAACGGCTGCTTTATTCTTCGCAGTTCCGTTTCTGGTAAATGAAACCTTTAAAAGAGCAATGCGCATTCCTCCAAAAGTTTTCAAACAATGGTTTTATCCTGTACATCTTGAAAACGAGCTCATTCCGGATGAAACAAAACTGAAAAACCTGCTGGTTATAAGTTTCGAATTCCGGAAGAAACCGAACGATATTCACTATACAAATTTCAGGGCCAAAGCGCCGGCCGACATGGAAATGGGAGAATTATTTTACTTTTTTATAAACGACTACAACGACCGGCATCCACAGGAAAGAATTGTATATGCCGACGATAAGCTCGGACAACCCTATGGCTGGATTTTTTACAAAAAGCCAAAATGGTATACCATTTTTACAAAATATATTGATACAGACAGAACAATTTTTATAAATAATATCCGGGAAAACGATATTATTGTTTGTCACCGAAATGTTTAATGCTGAAAAATGATTGATATGAAAGAATACCTGCCGGTAAATTGGGTGGATGGGATGAAAATTAACAAGACCCATTTCATCGCACAATATGATGCTGCAACCTTTCAGCAAGCCCGGATTATTCAGGCTTTGTTAACCGACGATAATTATGGATTTATACCGGCTGCAGATGCCGGGGAAAACAGTAAAATTATTGTTGGGGTAGATAATCAGCAGCAGGTAAATGTAAAGATACTTAGTTGCCAGGCCGTTACCCGTGGTGGTTTCCTGATAGATATCCGTAAGTCTGTTGCCGCCCTGCAAACACCTATTCCGGAATTGAATAAACCACTTAGCTCGTTTGGCAAAAAAGCGGTGACCTATTACGTGGTGCTTTCCGTTGATCCGTATAGCAGGATTCCTGCCGGTACTATTAATACAAACGAAATACCACCACGTTTACCCTATACCGCTCCATCCTATCAATTACACTTAATGCCAGAGGAAGAAGTAACTGCGGCTACATTAGGCGCCTTTTTGCTACCTGTGGCCAAAATTCATGTACAGCACCAGCAGGTACAACTGGTAGCGGAATACATTCCCCCCTGCACTACCATTGCCAGCCACAGATTCTTATTGGAGGCTTTTGCAGAATTTGAGGCTTTTATTGGTAAAATTGAGCTGCTTGCTTTACAGATCGTACAAAAAATATTACAAAAAAAGCAGCAAAACGATCTGTCGCTGCCGGTACAGAAAATGTGTGAGAACATTGGTATATACATATCTACGGTATACGATGCCTTTAAGTTTAAAGGCAGTAGCCAGAGCCCCGCAACACTTGTTCCGGTTATTGCGGGTATGGGTCGCAGCATGATGAACTCGCTGGATACCTTTTTAGGTACCGGCAAAGAAGAAGTATACAATTACTTTAAAGAAACCTGCGGTATTGACCAGGCAAAGCTGGAAAACGCCATTGTAAGCGTAACCGGCGCCCGTTACACACACCTGGATGCTGCTGCGGGCATTCAAAAAGCAAAAGCGTTTTTACAGATTGCCCGGCAATTGTTTACCACCCTTGCAGCGCTCGACTATATTGGTAAAAGAAAAGAAACAGGCATTTTTGTGAAGGAGGAGCCCCTGGTAAAAGAGAAGCCCAGGCTGGGTAATTTTCTTGCAGATTAAACAGGTTTTTTAAATATTCATTGCCTCTTTATCTATTCCCGGAAACGGCTAAATTGTTAGCCTTTCTTAAATAGTGTACACAACCATTAATTAATTGTTCACAATTCAACGCAAGCTGCATTGTGGCACTTTATTTGAACAGAACGTACTTCCAATTCCATATTTCACATCCTTTATATTTTGCTATAGTTTGCCACCCAACACCTTTGATAATAGCTCTTGCATTATTAAACAGTTGATTATTACACCATAACGATATTTTTTTTATGGCGAATATTATAAACACCATTATCACCATCGACGGGAAGGAAATCTCCCGGTTCAGTGCTTTTAAACTAGAACAATCTATTTATGAGCACCACTATTTTCAATTGATCTGCCCCGCAGAAGCTATTGACGGCGCAGAAGGCGTGATGTTCAATACTTCCAAAAACCTGATAGGCAAAACCCTCACCATACAGGTAGATACCATTGATGGTATCAGGGGGTTACGGTTTGCCGGTGTCGTCACCAAAATATCCCGTACCAGGTACAGCGGTCACAGCGGCGATGTGCTTATCATGGGTTACAGTCCTTCTGTTCTGCTTGACAGCGGGCCCCATTGTAAAAGCTGGAGCAAGCAGGCTTTGAAAAATATAGCCCAGGACGTATTAAAGCATTTCCCACAGAATGTATTAAACCCGCAGGTGCAACCCCGCAGCAGCGAAACATTTTCCTATACGGTACAATACAAGGAAACCGCCTGGCAGTTTTTAAAAAGGCTATGCGCTGAAAACGGCGAATGGTTGTACTACGAAGGAGACAGCCTGCGTATTGGCAAGCCATCCGGCAATGCCCTGTCGCTGGTATTTGGCAGTGATCTTGAAGACTTCCAGCTTGGTATCCAGGTACGTCCGGCCACTATGCAAAGCATGAGTTACGACTATACCAACACGGTAGTGTATAACAGCAAGCCGGAAGGCATTGAACAAAAGGCCGGGCTGGATGAAATGGGCAAACACGCATATACAGCCAGCAAAACATTATACAGTACCATTCCAAAATCGTGGAACCACCAGTTTCACAGCAACCAGAAACAATTAGATAACCAGGTAAACACCCGTTCAGCGCTGGAAAGCAGTAATATGGTAAAATTTGAAGGGCATGGTAGTCACCCCGGTGTGGCCATTGGTGGCCAGGTATCCGTAAGCGGCGCCAATATTTACAGCCAGGCAGCGGAAGACTATGGCAGTTATACCATTACGGCGATAACCCATACTATTTTAGACAACAACAGCTATAGCAATACATTTGAAGCAGTGCCCGCCAGCGTGCAGGTACCCCCTACCGAAATACCACCCATCAATCGCTGCGAAACACAGAGCGCCCTGGTTACCGACAACCATGACCCCCAGGGTTTGGGCCGCATTAAAGTGAAATTTCACTGGATGAACGGATCGGAAAAAACGCCGTGGATAAGGGTAACCAGTCCGCATGGTGGTGGTGGCAAGGGTATGTTTTTTATTCCTGAAGTAGATGAGGAAGTGATCATCGGCTTTGAGGGCGACAGTGCCACTAAGCCCTATGTAATAGGTACGGTGTATAACAGCAAGGCCAACAACAGCTTTGGCAACAGCGCCAACGATGTAAAAGCCATGCAAAGCCGGAGCGGTAATAAATTGATAATGAATGATGCTGCAGGAAGTGTGCAACTGGCAGATAAAGGTGGTGCGGATATGCTGTTTGACGGAGCCGGAAATGCCAATCTTAATGTTAACGATACTGTTAACATGAAAGCCGATAATGAAATTAAAGCTGAAGCAACCAATCAAATTACCATAACCTGCGGGGAAGCCTCCATCACGCTTATTAAAGACGGAACCATTATCATAAACGGCCACGAAATTTATACTGATGGTAAAACCCATGTTTGTGTTACATCGGGTGAAAGCTCCGGCATGATCGTAAAGCCCGATTCTATAGAACATGGCAGTACCAATATCACCCATAGCGCCACATCAGAAATGAGTATAGGTGGCCCTAAAGTCGGCATTGGAGGCGGATCTGAAGTAAACGTTTCTTCCGGTAAGATAAGCATGAACTAATACTATGAACCCTGTTTATCTTGAAATGGTGAAACTTGGTAAAAAATGGGATCGGGAGGTGAAGCAAAACCCCGGGGCCATTACCTATGTATTGTTGGGTCAGAAAACCGAAAACCAGTTGTTTGAAACTTTTTTCAAATACCAGTTGTCTGACGATGCCCGCACAGAGGATGTTTATCTTATTTTTTACCAGCCCTTTGAGGAAAGAAAAACTTATACGCAATCGTTAATTGCAGAAATAGCCTCAACCTTAGACGACTGGAAAAAATCGGGGGCTGATGTTAAAGACTGGGTAACCGGGGAAGGTGATGCCGAAGAAATTTTTGTTCATTCAATGGTAAACCTCTCAAAGGCCTATCCGGTTTTTCAGCAAAACAAAATTTTCATTCAACTGGCGCCCACCGCCATATCAGACAGGTTGCAATATGAGGCCTGGCTGGCGGGCTGCGGCGCTGCTATTGAAAAACAGGAAGCGGGTAATTTTATCAAACTTGTTTTTACAGACCATGAAAATTATCCAACTATTGACGCCTATTACAAACCTCATTTCTGGAAATATCCCGTTAACATCAGCAACCTGATGGAAAAAACAGCGGAAAACACCAACCGCAGAAAAGGCGCTAAAGAAAACAATTTCCAGCAGTTGATATTAAAGGCGGGCAATCATTTAGCCAGAAAGAAGTATGCAGACGCAGATATTCTATTGGAGCAGGCCACCCGTTTATCTATTGCCAGTAAATTTTTGCAAGGCGCCGTGCTCGCTAAAATTATCCGGGCGCAAAATAAATCTGCCGAATCAAAAACTACAGAAGCAGAGGAATTGTATTGTGAAGCAATGGATAACGCCAAAGAAAACCATGAACTACAGGCACAGGTAATGTTTTCTTACGGAGCTTTTCTGCTAAGCCAAAAAGAACGCAAACGGGCCAACGATATTTTTGAAAATATTGCGCAAATAGGCGCTATGCATAACAATGCCGTACTGCAAATAGAAGCCAACCGGCTTATTGGCCAAATGGAAGACACCAGGTATCTCTCCGGAAAAGCGGCTGTGCCTTATTATGAAAAATGTATCGCCATTGCGGAAACGATGCCTGATGCCGAACGCAAAGAAACAAGCATACCCTATATAGCAAGCCTGCTCCTTAAAAAATATGGTAGCCAGGAGCAAAAGTCCTCCGAACTGGAAAAAAAGATGATTGATATGTTTGGCGAAGGCTGGCAAAAACTGGCCGCCGTGCCTGATTTAAAGAAATTAAAAAAGTTTGAAAATGGCGGAGCTTAGAAAATACATACCGGTGGTTAACAAACCATCCATCTCTAACAGTGCGTTTCAACATGTAGGCAAACATTTTGATTTTGTACTGGGTATTGATTTTCACTGGACCACCCTACCATTTTTATGGATTCCCCTGCCCTTACCGCATCCGTTTGTGGGAATCATTTTTGATCCCATGGATTATATTCATTTTAATATACCCATCCCTTCTTTTTTACAAGGCGCTGCCGGTGGCGCTACCAGCATTCCTATGGGTGGTTCTGTTTATATTTTTGGCAGGCATAAAGCCACTACCACTACCAGTGTAATGGGTGTTGCCATACCCTGGGCGCATGTTACCGGCCTTATCCCCGTTTATTTTATAGTGGATAAACCCATGGCGCCGCACGAGGGCGAAGTATATTATGGTTCTGATTCGGTATTGGTGCAGGGTTGCGAAATGGGCGGCAACCAACCGCAGCATGTACTTACCTGCTGGTCGCCCCCTATGGGTTTAACGCCGCTGCCCACCATGCCGGGTAAAATAAAGAAAAACCCACTGGCCTATTTTGCATTTTACAGTCGTTTTTTAAAACTATATATTCAAATAAATACCGGGGCACCCGTGTTGGTAGGCGGAAGCTTTCAACCCCATAAATACACGTTGGGCGAATACCTGATGCGTTTTGCAGGTATGGCCATAATGCGTGCCCTTACAAAAGCCATCGGCAAGGCGCTTAGTAAAAGCCTGAAAGCATTAAACACCAAAATGCTGCAACCGGCATTTGGCAAAACCAATAAAGTATCAAAAGGATTATGTGCCCATGGCTTTGAACCGGTAAACTTTGTAACCGGAGAAATGGAATTTGAATGGGATGATTTTGAACTGCCTGGCAGCACCACTTTTAAGTGTGCAAACTCCTGGCAAAGCCAAAGCCCTTTTCCCAATATGTTTGGAAGAGGCGTATTTAACAGCATGGATTTAAGCATCATTGCTGCTGCCGATAAAACTTTTGCTGTTTGGAAACATCCGCAGGAGCTAATGCCCGTGCATATACCTTATATGGAACCGGGCGAAGAAGCCTTTTATTTTCGCGAACAAAAAATCTGGATAGAAAGAACGGAAAATAACGGCTGGCTGGTGCAGCACAACCAAACCAAATATTATTACCATCCTTTTCAGGATCCTGAATTTGGAGAAATTTTCCGTGTTCAAACCGTTGCCTGTGCAGACGGAACAGAATGGCAGTTTACATACCACCCCACTGTTTACAATGTGCTTGCCAGCGTTACAGAAAAGAGTGGCAAAAGATTGGAATTAGCATTAGACCCCAGCCGCAAAAAAGTGGCTGGCATTACTTATCAATACAACGAAACCAACCAGGAACTGGTAAGATATGAATATGATGAACGTGGCAATCTTACCCATGTGTACGACCAACACCATAACGCCATTGTTTTTGACTACGATGCCCACAACCGCGTGGTGAACCGTACCAACCGCAATGGACAGCAATACTGGTGGCGTTACGATGCGGAAGATCGCGTAGTAGAAACCAGTGGCGCCAATGGCTTTCAGCACGGGCAGTTGGTGTACCACCCGCAGGAGGGTTACAATGAAATTATTTATCCGCAAATACCCGGCAAAACTGAAAAGATTTATTACGATGAAAATAGCCTGATAGACTACCGGGTTGATGCCCTGGGCGGTGAAACCTGGTATGATTATACCCGTTTCAACGAACGCAAGATGGAGGCCTCACCGGAAGGTCGCACTATTGGGTACGATTATGATGAATGGGGTAATATAGCCGTTTACCACATGGCCGATGGCGAACAGATCAGCTATGCCTACAATGAATTTGGCCAACTCCTGAGCCGCACCGATGCCGGGGGCAAAACCGAAAAATGGCAATACGATGCACAGCAAAGACTGGTAAAATACACCGCCAAAAATAAGGTAACGGTAGCCTATTTTTACAACGGCAATGCCAAACTGCCCGCCAGCGCTAAAGACAGTAACGGTCTTGAAATGCATTGGCAATACAACAGTTTTGGCCTGCCGCTGGAAATGACTACCAGCGAAGGCCGCCGGGTAAACTGGGACTACGATGATTTTGGCCGCCTCCTGCGCGAAACAACTGACACCGCCGTGCATACCCATTGGAAACGCGACGCGCTGGGCCGGGTACGCGCCATTTATGAAAGCGGCCAGTTGCCCCTGAAGATTAAATATGATGCTTACGACCTGCCCGTGCATGCAAGCGACGGGCGTGAAGAATGGTTTATGGAATACACCCCCATGGGCAGCCTGCGTAAACAAGTGCGCCAGGGGATGCTGGATAAAACCCAACGCGGCACACTTCATTTTAATTACGACGATTATGAAAACCTGACCACCATCCGCAACGAAAAAGGCGAGACCTACCGGTTTATCCGTAATGCCAACGACGAGGTAGTGGAGGAAATTGGTTTTGATGGTCAAAAGAAAAGCTACCGCCGCAATGCAGATGGTTTTGTTACTCATGCCCTGCAAAACAATGGCGCCGAAATATTTTATGATTATGATTCAGGAGGCCGCCTGGTATACACCCATTATGCAGATGGTTTTTGGGAAGGATATGAATACGATAAAACAGGTTTGCTGGCCGAAGCCGCTAACCCGCAGGCGCGGGTAAAATTTATGCGCAATGCCCTGGGCCAGGTAGTGGAAGAAGAGCAGGAACATGGCCACCGCGTACAATACAATTACGACGCACAAGGGCGGTTAACCGGCCTTAGCAGCAGTTTGGGTGCAGCGGTACAATACAATTATCATAACCTGGGATACCTGGAGCAGGTAAGCGCCCGCTGCGGCAATGGTAAGCACTGGCATATGCAATTGCAGCTTACTGAAAAAGGGCAGCAGCAGGAACGCAGCTATACCGGCGGCGTTAATGCGGTGCTGGAATACGACCATACCGGCCAACCCATCAGCCAAAAAGTTACCGCTGGTGGTAAAAGCACCTTGTTTACGCAATACCGCTGGCAGGAAGGCAACCGCCTGGCCAATACGCTGAATGTTTTAACCAACGAAAGAACCTGGTACGATTACGATAGTTTTGGCAGCCTGGTAAGTGCCAGTTATGCCAATAACCAAACCATTTACAAAAACCCCGACGAAACAGGCAATATCTATCGCACCGCAAACCGCACCGACCGGCGCTATGGCAAAGGCGGAAAATTGTTGCGCGATGAAGCGTGGTTTTATCATTACGATGCGCTGGGTAACCTGGTCTTAAAAACACCAACGCCCGAAAGAAAAGATATCAATTGGCAGGCAGGCGACTGGGCCTATCAATGGCAGGCCAATGGTATGCTGGCACAGGTAATACGACCCGATGGTAAGCCCGTGCAATTTGAATACGATGCCCTGGGCAGGCGCACCGCAAAAATTTTTGATGGAACGGTAAACAGGTATGTATGGGATGGCAATGTGTTGCTGCATGAATGGAGCTATGAAGTAAAAGACAGACCAAAATTAATAGTGCAGGAAGATGGGCAGCTTTTGTATGATAGAAAAGAGGCTGCTGAAAATATTGTTACATGGATTTATAATACCAATAGTTTTGCGCCTGATGCAAAACTGGTTGGTGAAAAACAATACAGCATTATCAGTGATTATTTAGGAACACCGGTAGAAGCTTATGATGAAACCGGAAAGAATGTTTGGCATCGGGAACTGGATTGTTATGGGCAGGTGCGTAAAGGCGATAATGATTTTGTACCTTTCTTATACCAGGGGCAATATTGGGATGAGGAGACGGAATTGGCGTATAACAGGTTTAGGTATTATGATGTGGAGAGGGGAAACTATATTAGCAAAGACCCTTTTGGATTGGCCGGAACAGGGTTCAATATGTATTCTTATTGTAAGAATATCAATTTGGACTTTGATCCATTTGGTCTCGAGTGTTGGAGTACGGCGAGGAAGAAATTTTGGAAAGCAGAGGCTGATGCGAACCCTCGCAAATATTCGACAAATAATTTGGCTAGAATGAAACAGGGAAAAGCGCCCAGAATGACAGTTGAAGTATTTAATCCAAAAACCATGAGAACTGAAATTAAAGATGTGTCTATGGAGTTGCATCACACTTGGTTGCCACAGCGTGGGGCAGGTCAGGTTGCTAATGAATCCTGGAATTTGACAAAAGCGTCTCCATGGGCGCATGCGTCTATGGACCCTTATAGGTTTACAGGGAACGATCTAATTAGAATAATTAAAGGAACTAATACTTGGTAATATGGAAGGTGTAAAAAAATTAATTAACAGTAAATATTATGGAATTCTCCTGAATAAAGTAAAGGAGGTTACCAAAATAACCATCAATGATTCTGATCCGCCCTTCGCCCTACTAAACTATGATATGGGGAGACTTAAGGCGGCAAAAGTTAATGCTGAAGTTTTGGAACGCTTATTAGAAGAGCACATGGATTCGGTATTAAAATTTTCTGTTCTTAAAATCGGGTATCGCTTTGATGAAGAGGAGGATTTTCCTCCAGGTGAAGAGCTGGATGATGACGATAAACCAAAAACAATCGAAGTACTCCCTTATTATAAAGATTTTCTTGTAACCGCTTTGGTTGAATTTTATCTTCTAAAAGACAAGCCGTCAGAGCTAAATCCGTATTTAAAGGCGACCCGCATTCCCCATGCAAAAAAATATGAAAAACAGTTAAAGGATATTTATAGCAAGATTTAACTCAATCTGGTGCAGGGTATGCCTATGCCGTGAAAGTTGCATAAAAGATGGTAGCGGTCTACCGCAGTAGCTGTGCAAGAGGAGGCTGTAAACCACCCCTCGGTGCCTGTTTAGCAATAAACCGGTATCGAACGGCAGGGGAAAGGTTGCTACAAGCGATCAGGTAAGTATAAGAGAGATGAACGCAAGCGAACCTCTGAAGAGTGATGAGGTAGTGTAACTCATTGTCAAAAGCTGGTATTCCTGCGTATTAGTGAAAGATTATAGCTGCAACTTGCATATTGGCTATAAGGCAATCGTTACTAAGGAGGTATAGCTTGTCCCCGCTTTGGGGAACTCTTATACAGGCTTTTTCGTTCTGTGCAGAGTGAGGGTTCTCCGCAACGTCTGCCCGCGCTTAGCCTATGCGTTGACAGGCACGCTGCGTTAGGCAAATCTATGGGAAGAAAAGGAGCATTATATGATGTTTCTGGTGTCGAAACTAAAAGGTTAGATGTTGATTTGAAAACAAAAAAAGTTAAGTATAATTAAAAAAAATTATGGATAAAAATCGTGTAATAGAAAAGCTAAGTTGGATATTTCAATCTTCATTATCAATCCCCGGCCCTATAACGAATGATTTTAAAGAAGAGCAATACCGGTTTTTCGAAAATTATGTTCACTTTTTGCAAGACAATGGTTTTACTACAAAGGAGATTTTAAAAAAAGGAGAAAGGGCAAATGATGACTCTCAAATCACAAGAGGAGATTTGACAGAAGAAGGATTTAAGTTCTATCCTTTTGGTATCAGAAAATGGAGAGAACGATACGATAAAGCAAAAGACAAAGACAAAGCGATTAACGACTTTGGATTTATTGAAAAGAAATTACTAGAGTTTAGAAAAAAGCAAAAGTAAATTTCCTTTATAAATCGGTGTAAGAAATTTATATGAAATACGACGATGCTTCGTGGCACTATGGCGGAGATTTTCCTGAAAGCCTTTCGAATGAAAACGGGGCTACACATATCGGAATGTTTCTGACCTGGATGATAGATAACGATTTTTTATCTGAAGAACAGGAGGAGGAATGCAGGGAGTCAATCAAACTAGTAAAAAGCAGAATTTTATCTGGAAGTGAGTTCTTAATAAAGGAATTAGATGAAGTACTTACAGACGAAGATTTAAATGAAATAGGTAATTTGTTTAGTGCAGACTACTATGACGAAAAATCTCAATTTTCCACTCTTAAAGGAAATTATCTTTTAGATTATCAAAAAGTATTTACGGCGGCATATCCTAATGATCCAAATATTCAAAATTCAATTTATTTCGTAGAGGATACATGGGCAAATTATGAAATCATAAAGCAAACAATTGATCACAGATTTATAGAATGGACAGAATTAGGTCAAAGTAATTAATCAATTCCCCAATCGTCGGCGACCCATGCAGCCTTTATCTTTCTCAAATAAATCTATTAGCATCCTGCTTGTCATTTTTGCAAATTAAATTAATAGGATTTACTTCTTTGATATAATGATTGGCAAAAGTGTTTCGCTATTGCAAAACTGGTTGGTGAAAAACAATACAGCATTATCAGTGATTATTTAGGAACACCGGTAGAAGCCTATGATGAAACCGGAAAGAATGTTTGGTGTAGAGAACTGGATTGTTATGGGCAGGTGCGTAAAGGCGATAATGATTTTGTACCTTTCTTATACCAGGGGCAATATTGGGATGAGGAGACGGGATTGGCGTATAACAGGTTTAGGTATTATGATGTGGAGAGGGGTGGTTATTTGAGTCAGGACCCGGTTGGGTTGAATGGTGGGGTAGAGTTTTATTCTTATGTTGATAATAGTAACATTAAAGTTGATCGCTTTGGCCTTATAGATGGAATTATTTACTTAAGAACAAATCCGTTTACCGGAGAAGAATATATAGGTCAGGCAGTTTCTCCGAAACAATTTAAAGATCGCCAAAGTAAACATAATAGGAGACTTCAAAAACAAACCGGTAATCCAAACGCAAAATATGACTTTGCAAAATTGGAAGAAAATGTAAAAACTCAAGCCGACTTAGATAAACTTGAAGAAGATTGGATAAGGGCCGGTGATGGTCCTAAGCGTAAAGGAGGCACCTTAGAAAACAGCAGATACGAAATGAATGACGCTGATTACAAAAAGGGTGGCGGAAAACTTATTCGTTGTAATTAATATTGCAGGATGGCAAAGAAAAAAAAAGTAAAACCTGAAGAAGGGCAATTGGTAGCAGTAACATTATCAGACAAAAAATATGGATTGGCACAAGTTATTAATACAAAAGAAGATGACGAAGGTTTTGTTACACATACAGTCTGGGCATTCTTTAATCATCATGTCAATTCAATAGATGAATTGAGTGAAGTGATTCAATCGCCTGTTGAAAAATCTAAACCTGTTTTCATTTGTGGAATGGACTATGAAGAGTTAGCAAAGGGATTATGGCCGGTGATTGGGAACGCAGAAGTGAAATTTGATAATATTAAAATTGATGATGAAAAAATCAAGACTTGGCAAAAAGAAGAAATTGCAGGAGCCTTTTTATTAGAAATGTTTTTAGGCATCGTACCCTGGGATTCTTACAGAGACCCTGAATATCTTGATAAACGCTTATTGACCGGTTATGGCAGACCTGAAAACGTTTTGCTTAAATCATCTTAATGCAGCATACATATACAAACCAGAATAAGCTATTGGCCAACATTGAAGAACAGAAAGGTTTGAACGAATCTTCTCTAAAGTTGCTACAAAACAAAAGAACCAGCGACTTAAATGATTTGCAATTGGAAGTTTACTTTTATTCAGACGATGAAAGTAAATTAATTGCTTTATCAGAATACCTAAAGAATGATGATTACCACTCTGATGAAGTAGAAGAATCATCTTCTGAAGGGGAATATTTTCTGTCATCATTTGCTCCACCTATTTCTGCCGATATTGAAAAACTTAATGAGTTGACTGAATACTTATGCAGAATTTCTTATAAATATGATTGTGAATTTTCCGGATGGGAAGCAGCAGTGCAATAAATGTGGTTTCCGTCCGTCCGGGGTTACGGCGTACCGGGTGTTTACTTTAAAAGAATGTTAGAAACCGAACCCCGGGATGGCAGTAGAATGACCAGCTAAAAGTTTTTGTCTTTGTTGGTAAGCCGCACAGGTTATGCAGTTTGCTATACCAGCAACTGAGCGAGGATATGGCATTCTCTTTTTAAGATGAAACGTTTCTGCAACAAAACATGTAATTTGAATAACGAGTAGGATTATACTGCCTGTCTCGAGCATTAGAAGTTTTATATATGAAAGAGGATGACAGTTTAGTTGTTGGTACGATGTACACAGGCCTTAGCTGCATACCAACAACGGCGTAAAATCAAACTCCGCATCCAAAACCAAAGCCCAAAGGATTTTTGACGAAGGTGTTAGCAAAGCCACTCCGGCAAGAGGTGTGGGTAAATTTAAAGGGCAGGAAATAGAGGAAGTATTAACAGTCAAAAAAGTAAAGTGTTCATAGTAATGGAAACGAAAGAAATCAAAGGCTTTTTACAAAATGATTTAGAGTATTTTTTATTAGATTCCCTTGTTACGTCAGGATTTAAGTGGAAAAAGGGGGCTTTGAAGTTTCAAAGAAAAAAGGGTGCTTTTGAGCAAAGCATATTATTCTTTTTTACTCCCTCTAAATATCAAGATGACAAAAGTATTGGGCATCTAAATATTATGATACGCTTTGATTCAAATGAAATTAATAGTGTAGCAACCAAATTAAAAGGCTCTAATAATAAGTTTGACAACGTTGATACAGTTGTAAATGTTGATGCAGGACTTATTGTTGGTTCAAATGCTATTAGTTGGCGACCGCTTTCTATTGAAGAAATGAATAAAATTATTGAAACAGAAATCAAACCTCTAATAGTAGATAAGATAATACCATTTCTTGATAATAGGGGAAAAATACAAAAGGTACTTAAAGATTTTGAAGCTAATGAAAAGTATTTTTTCTGGACAAGTAACGGAGAAGTTGCGTTGCGAGCAATAGCGATGTATTCTATTTTAAATGATGCCGAGAGCGCAAAAAAAGTTGCGAATAAATATTTTTTAGAGGAAGACGCATATAGAGAACGGTATAAGAATGTCCTAAATAATTTAGACGCTTAATCTGATAACGCCGCTTCAATCGAAGCGGTTTTTTAATTCCTTTCCGCTCCAAAAGTAGACCTCTTGCATTAATCGAAAAAGCTATATAACTCATAATTGTAAATACCAGCAATTAAGTTTACTCTTAAGCCGAACCGCTTTCTTCTGTTGCGATATCGCTCACCTAATATCCTGAATACTTT